>JAYVGJ010000235.1:0-6079 GCA_043772375.1 Raineyaceae bacterium
TGATAATGCAAGAGTATTTAAAGGTGGTTCTTGGAAAGATGTTGCTTATTGGTTATCTCCTGGTACAAGAAGATTTTTAGATAAAAACAAAAGTACAGATAACTTGGGCTTCCGTTGCGCTATGATTCTTGCTGGTGAAAGGTCTGGTGAAAAACGCAGAGCTAACAGAGGCGGGAAAAAAGGTAAATAGTTTCAAATATAATTCTGATACATACTGAATAAAAAGGCTTTGCAGTTTCAAAGCCTTTTTTATTTAAGAAATAATCTAAAAAATAAATTTCTTAAGGTTTTTTCGTAAAAAAGTGTTATTTTGCGGTTACTTTAACCTATGAACAAAAAATTTCTTACATATTTATTTACTTTACTGTTATTTAGTAGTATTGTTAGTGGTTTGCTTTCGTCTTGTGGAATGTTTAAGAAAAAAGACCGAGATAAACAAACTGCTGAAGAGGCTACTGCGGGTGGTGTAAGTGGCACGACAGGTGGTAATACCAACAATGGTGTTAGCACTGCTACTGGCGTTCCTTATAATGACACTACAAACGTAAACAGCTTCACTGTAAAGGGCTTTGAAGGGCAAATTGCAGGTCCTAACCTTGTTTACATTGAAGGTGGTTCTTTTGTAATGGGAATGTTAGAGGAAGACGTTATCAATGCCTCACATAGCCAACTCACAAGGGTTTTTGTTCCTTCTTTTTATATGGATAGAACAGAAGTTGCCAATATTCACTGGTTGGAGTTTATGAATTTTTATGATAAAAACCGTGAACAAATCCCCAAAAATCTTACTTATGATGAATATTATAGAGAAGTCTTAATGCCTGATACGCTTGTATGGGCAAGTGACGCTTCTTTCAATGATTCCTACATTACTAATTATCTAAGACACCCAGGTTTTAGACTCTATCCTGTTGTGGGCGTGTCGTGGGAGCAAGCACAAGAGTTTTGTAAGTGGCGTACTTCTACCATTAACAAATTTTTGGAAGGTGGTGGACAACGCAGAGTTACGGGGCTTCGTAGAAATGGTAAGATTGATACAGACATAAAAGTAATAAATCCTACAAAATCTTATTCAGATACCATTGTTTTGCCTGATTATAGGCTTCCTACAGAAGCGGAATGGGAATATGCCGCCAAAGCAATGGTAGCCATAGAATATGAAACAACTAAAAAAGAAAAAACAAGAATTTATCCTTGGGACGGGCGTGCTATGCGCAACCCTTACAAGAAAAATATGGGTAAGTTTTTAGCTAATTTTAAGCGTGGACGTGGTGATTATGCAGGTATTGCAGGAAGACAAAATGATGGTGCAATGCTCACAGAGTGGATTTATGCTTATCCTCCTAATGATTTTGGGCTTTATAATATGGCTGGAAATGTCAATGAATGGGTAGAAAGTGCGTATGCAGTAGAAGATTTTGAAGCCTATGATGATTTGCAACTAGTAAAACGTGCTAATGCCTACACTGATACTTCTTTTAGAACTAAAATGCTTCCCAATCAGTTGTATTCTTCAAGAGTTGCCAAAGACAGTACCAAAGACATCAAAAGAAAACCATTTGCTATCAAAGATAGCACCAGCATCAACATTGATAATTTATTGTCTTTTCCTAGTTCTTTTGTACATTCTATTTATGAACGTAACGAAAATGCAAGAAAAAGATACAAAGTTTACAAGGGTGGTTCGTGGAAAGATATTGCTTATTGGCTTGCACCTGGCGCACGCAGATACTTAATTGCAGAAAAAAGTACCTCAACTATTGGCTTTCGTTGTGCTATGACACTTGGAGGTAAAAAGAAAAAAGAAGTTGGACTTAATGATGATTTGCAAAATCTTGTTCCTGTAAGTAAAGGGAAAGTTATTAAAAAGAAAACACCAAAAGTTAAAAAAGTAAAACCTAAAAAAGAAAATAAAGCAACAGATGAGATAATAGTTGTTCAACCTGATGATGCAAAGGATAAAAAAAGCAAAGATAAACCAGTAAAAGAGGAAAATCCCAAAGAAAATCCTAAGGATAAGCCAAAAGAAGAAAAAAAGAAAAAGAAATCTAAAAAAAATAAAAATAAAGATAAGCCAAAAGAAGAGAAAGAAAAACAAGATGAAGGCGGATTCTAAGTAAATGTTATCAACAAAAAAGCCTTTCCAAACTTTGGAAAGGCTTTTTCAATTTTGTACCCTTAGAGAAAACCTGCTACATCTTAGCGGTTTTTACTTCTACTATTTTTATTTCTTCCTCACCCAAACCATACAAATCATATACAAGTGCGTCTAATTGCGCATCTAGCACGCTTGTATCTGCTTTGACATCTTTTGTTTTGAGTGCTAATATCTCATCTACAAGTGTAATAATAGGCTTTTGCATCTCTTGGCTGATGTTTTGCGGAACTGGCAAGCGGGAGGTAACTGCATTATCAAAGTGCATTGTACGAACAGCCTTTGCATAAATAAAATTGTAGCAATACCAATTCACAAAAGTAGAATTGAGCAATGCCCAAAGAAATTTATTAGAAATTTTAGACGTAAATTGTTGGTTTAGAACAATTTGGTTAATAGTATCTACTAAAAATAAATTAGTATTTTTTGGCAAAAAAGCAGTAATTTTAATATGTTCTATTGGATATTTGATGTGCGCAATGATATTCTGTGCTAAAACAGAATTTTCTTTTATGGTTGCTTTTTCATCTTTTGGTTTGTTTTTAATTTTTCCTTTGATACCTTTCATTACATACCTACTTATTTCTGCGCCTCCAATTACTTCAAAATCACCTTCTTGTGAAATTTCTTTTTGTAACATTGCACCTCTTTGGTTTGTGGCAATATCATTAAGATTTTGGCAATTTTCACGTACATTGATGCCTATTTGTATTTCCTTGTCTTGCAAACCATTAGGAAAAAAGCCAAAAGTTTCTATTAGTTTTTTATCAATAACAGAAAGAAAAACGGGCAATTTCTCTACCATTTTGAGAGAGTTGTAAGTGTCTTTTGGTTGATTTTTAGAGAGTTGAAAGATACAAACTTCTATCTTCACATCAGTCCAAACTTTGCCACAATCTACCAAAAGTTGTAGTTCATTTTTGGTAAAATTTCTTATTTTCTCATAATTGGAGGCATAGGTGTACGCTTTTGGAATAATATAAGACAAAAACCCATCAGTTTTGGCAAGATTATAACCATTTTTGACAAACAAAATGGCGGTTTCTGTGGTATTAAACTGGTGCATTTTGTTGAGTGTTTCTTGTTGTATGGCACTTAGTTCTATGCCATAAGGCGGATTTCCTACGACCATATCAAAGCCCAAAAAATTACCATTGTTGTCTAATATTTCAGGAAATTCGTATCTCCATTCAAATGCTTTTAGGTAAATGGTACGGTTTTTTTCGTCCCAAATAGCTTGTTTTTCTTTGAGTTCTGCCACCATAGCATCTTTTTTGTCGTACCATTTTTCAAGTTCTTTTCCGTTAAGTGTATGAAAATTAGGTCTTTCTCCCATTGCTTGTAGCTCACTTTTAAGAATTCTGATACGCACCAGAATTTCGTCGTGAGGCTCTGCAAGTTCAGAAATAAGGTTTTTATGCGTTTCTATTCGTTGTTTGATTTGTGTTTTTTCTTCTTGTTTTTTGCTATTAAAATAAAGAAAAACGTCTTCTTTATAGTTTCTGATAATTTCTATAATGAGAAGATTTTTAGAATGATTTTTCAGAATTCTGCTATTCCCCGTAATTTTGAAGCGACTAAGCAAAGAATCACCAGTTTTTATGTTGATGTCAAGGTTTGGCAAAGTTTCCATCATCACATCACTAGCCCCAAAACCCCCTTTAGGGGCTAGGGGGCTTAATGGACTATTTTTAAGTAGTTCTATCCAAAGCCTTAGCCTACAAATCTTTACGGAGTTTGGGTTGATATCCACGCCAAACAAAGAATTTTCTATAATTCTTTGTTTTTCATAAAAAATACTTGTTTGAATAAGCTGACTATCAGCATCTTGATAATCATATTCAAAAACTTTTTTGGTTTGCTTATCCGTGATAATTAGTTCGTCATTTTGCACTTCCACTTTGCAGGGAAGGCGCAAACCGTTTTTATCAGCCAAGATATTCAGTTCAGATTTGAGGGCAATAATTTCATTAAGCACCGACACCAAAAAATGCCCAGAGCCTACTGCAGGGTCGCAGACAGTGATTTGGTTAATGATTTTATTAAAGCGCAAAATATCCTGACTTTCAAAAAAGCCACTAATATATGCCTTCACACCTTCAAAAGTGCTTATTCTGTCGTTTTCTTTTTCTTTGAATTTTTGGATAACGGTTTGTTGTAGTGTATGTTTGCACATATACATTGTAACGAAACCAGGCGTAAAGAAAGAACCATCTTTGTAGCCGTTTATTTTCTCAAAAATCAGCCCCAAAACAGATGCAGAGATAATTTCTTTTGTTTCTTTCTGAATAATTCCTGTATCTTCTGACGCAAAATTATAGGCATCAAGAAAGCCAAACAAATATTCCAAAATATTCAGTTCTTTGTTGAGTGGTTTATTATTTTGGTCTTTTAGAATGGTTGGTGCAGAAGTTGGGAGCATTAGTTTATCCTTCAAATTACTAATCAAAAGGGTTTCTTGTTCTAATTGCGTTATTTCAAACAAAGAACTATTCAGATAAGGGATATAAGCATAATTTTTGAGAATGTGCTTAGAAACCCTGTCTTCTACTTTTATGGCAAGGACATCAAAAAAAAGTTCGTTCAAATCCTGAAAAGATTTCACTCTTTTTGCGTTCATAAAAGCATAATTTGTGTCTTCTTTGTGGTATCTGAGCAGTTGCCCTTCCAAAAGTTTTAGAAACAAAATGCGGTTTAGCCACGTGATGCAAAGTTCTAGGGCTATGTTTTCGTTTTGTGTGATTAAATCATCTCCAAAATCAGCTAAATGAGCAACATTTTTATATTTTTTATTGGTCAAAAGCACCTGTATAGCATTTTCCATTAAACTACCTTCGTACCTATTTTTGGCTTTCCTGACAATAATTTGCTTGTTTCCGTTACTAATTTCTTCAAGCCCCAAAATATGCAAAAGTTCGTTATAAAAGCCTTTATTAAGTGTATTGGAGTCATTTTGATAATGTTCTTTGAGAAGATGTTCCGCAGAAAAAAGTTTGTAATAAGGCACAAGCTCCTCGTATGTGAGCGTAGCGAGGGCAGGCAAATGCACATACACACAGGGCAATTCTATGGCATTATTTTCAAAGAAAGGTTTGGCTATTTGGTCATAAAAGAACTTAGTTTTGTCGCCTGAAAGGTCGCCAGCGTCCCAACTTTTGTAGGCTTTGAGCAGTGGCGCATTTTGGTAGAATAATTCTTCAAAATCTTTGGCATCAAAGATAAAGCATTCTAGCGTGTTTGTAGCCACTAAATTTTTGATTTCCAGATTATTAGCGTTTACTCTTTCTCTGAAAAAGTATAACAAAAGCTCGTGCAAGGCTCGTACATTAGGTTTTTCTAATGTAATCATTTCCGCTATATTTTTAGGTTTTTTAGCTTCAATGATTACGCCAACAGTATCCGTAGATTTTTCACCGTTAAAAATAGCCAAATCAATGTTATGAATGCCTTTTGCATTGATTTCACGCTTGTTTTTGTAGCTACTTTCTTTCAAAAAATCAGCAAAAATGTTTTTATAATTTTCTTCTGATTCTTGAGAATTAACACGAGCAAGTAGGCGTTTTAGTGCGCTTTCAAAATCCATCAGTTGTGGCAAACTAAGGCTTCTTTTGATGAAATAGAACCTGTCTATGACGTTTTCAGGTGTTTGGAGAAGGAGTTTCATTTTTGATTGTTGGTGTTTTTATGAAATAAAATCTATATTACAGCTAACATTAGAAAGAGGCACGAATTAAGAGATACAAAGTATGAATGTAAAACTTTGATTATTTAGACCTCCTGCGAAAGTAATTAAATCTTTCAAAAGTGCCTTCAAAGTCCGCCCAGCAGGGGCTACCATTAGGACACAGAATTAGCCATCTGCCATCCTTCAAAAACTTGGTGGAAATATTGTAGTCCTCTAAAAATACTAATAACTCCCGCTTT
>JAYVGJ010000236.1:0-5990 GCA_043772375.1 Raineyaceae bacterium
TAATGTACTTTCTGTCGTAAATAATGTGCTATTGTACTACCTCATTGTTGTTTGTGAAGGCACAAACAACGGCATTTTTATATAAATATTTATAAATATAAAATCATTACAAGTATAGCACTACCACTTCTAAGTCCACCAGCCTTTTGACAAAGATGAAAATTTAGAAAATACACAAATAAAAGAATTTAAAATCATATGGTAAATTTTATAAAAAGGCACGTTACTCCTGCTGACAATTGGGATAGTGAGAGCATTAAGAATTTTAATCTTGGTTTTGAAAGGGATACTAATTATTTAAAAGAACTTGTGAACAATACCCAATTTGCATCAAGTATTGCACAAGATTTTAGCAGATATGCCAATAATGGCGAATATCTCAAAAGAGATAAAACTGAAATTTTCCAATTTCTATTTTATGCTCACCAGTTTGCTTTGGCATCAGCAAAATGGGAATATTCAGAAAAAGCATTGGTTACCATAGGCAAAAAACAGGTAGAGTTTGAAGGTAGAAATAAATCTCTTTCGGAGCAGCCCAACGCAGAAGAATTGCAAAAAAACTTACAAATCTTCATTCCTTTGGCGCTTGTTATGCGAGATGAGCAAGCAAAAAAATATTATAATAGTTTGGAGTTGGTTTATACAAAACGTATTTTTTATATTGTTGCTAGTGATTTTTTGTTTTCAAAGTTATTTTCTTTGATGTGTGCAGGAGATATTGTGGCACTCAAAAAACATTTATCTTTTTTGGTTTCATTCCAAGAAAACGAATACGCAAAAAAGAAAACAAGAGATACCAATGTGCATTATCAGAAAGATTTTAAGGCTGATAATTTTAGTATTTATTCTTCTAATTACGTTCCTATGCGTTATGAAGGAGAACAAATAAAGTATTTAAAACTTCCATTTTTGGCAGTTTTGCAAAGTGTTTTAGAAGAAAATGAAACAGATTTTAATAAAAACCTGCTTATTGCTTTAGAAAGCCATAAAAAATACTATGGTACTTGTCAAATAGAAGGAGAAACAATCCACGACAAGCCAGAAGGCTGGGTATCTTTGTGGCTTACTTGTGCTTGTGCTATTGCCCACGACAAAGGAATGAAAAGAGAAGTAACATCTGATTATATCCCTGAGTGGCTTGTAAAAGGGGAGTTTGAGGGTTTGGAGTTGGTGGTAGAGTAAACTAAAAATTTTGGTGATGAAGTAATAAAACTGCAAATAAAAAATTGCAAATAAGAAGAACCTCTAAAAATAAAGCTCCAAACCTCTCAAATAAGCACCTAAATTTTAGGTGCTTATTTTGTTATAAGACTAATATTTTTAACTTATAAGTAAAAAATATTTTCAATTTGCCATTATTTTTATATATTTGTACCTAAATATACTTATAAGTAAATAAAAACCAATTTATCTACGCATAACTTACTCATAATTAGTGAACTACGAAATAATAGAATTAGAAGAGTACGAAAATACAAAAGCAACTATTTATTCTGTTTTGGAAGAAGGAGAAGAATTAACGCTTTTTGACAAATTTATTGAGGAATATGAAAATATATATCCTAATGAAATTCTCTCAATTTTAGATTTAATTGAAGATATAAGCATTCTTTATGGTGTAAAAGAGAATTTAGTGAAAATAAATGAAGGCAAATTTGGTGATGGTGTAGTGGCTTTGTTTGATAGTCCTAACAAAAAATTAAGATTATATGGTATTCAGTATGGCACAACAATTTTGATTTTAGGTGGTGGAGGTACAAAATCAAAAGATATAAAAGCCTATCAAGAAGACCCCAAATTAGACAAAGAAGCAAAAATAATGAAGAAAATCATCAAAGAAGTTACACAAAAAATAATAGACAAAGAAATAGAACTAATAAATAACAAGTTTGTAGGAAACCTAAACTTTAACGAAGATGACTGAATATCGTAAACCAGCAAGAAAAATGAAAAGTCCAACAATAGCACGAATATTGGCGGCAGCTCCTCCTCTTGAAAGAAGTAAAAATAAAACAAGAATAGCACTTGCTTGCCAGATAGATGATTTAATCAAAGCAAAAGGCTTTTCTTATTCCCAATTTGCCAAAATAATGGGCAAAACTCCATCAGTAATATCAAAATGGACAAGCGGAATGCACAACTTTACAATAGACACACTAGAAGAAATAGCCTACCATTTAGATGTTTCACTTGCTGATTTGGTGGCGTCAACGAAAGAAATTCAACCAACTGAAAATCAACCTATTGAAGTGAAAACAGAAGATTTACAAAAGGAAATAATTTTACTAAAAGAAAGAGAACTAAAACACGAGAAAAAAGTAGCCAACTATTTTAAGAAAATAGCCCAAATAGACCCACGTTTTGCCGCAATTTTTTAATAACTTTACAATTCTAAATAAAAAACAATTTTAATAATTATGATTACTCGTGCTAACTATTTGCTGATTTTAATTGCAATTATTATATTTCAATTACAAGCGTGTGGTCAAAATAATCAAAAACAAGAAAAACTTACCAAAGAAAGTATTGCTGCCTTTAATGCGGGTCAATATACAAACGCCCTAAATGATTTTGATAAGCTAATAAGCCTTGATTCTACTGATTACGTGAGTTGGGCTTTTAGGGGCAGGGCTTTATATTCTTTAAAACGAGATAAGAAAGCTTTAATTTCCTTTAACAAAGCAATAGCAATAAATCCTAAATATTATGATGCTTACGGTTATAGAGCTACTTTTTATAGCTTAAATGGGGAATTTGAATTAGCAATCAAGGATATAAATATGGCACTTGTAGGCAAAAAAGATGATACAAAATTACTAGAGTTACGAGCAAGTTACTTTATAAAAAGCAATAAATTTGATAGTGCTATTTCTGATTGTAATTATCTTTTGCAACTAGACCCTAAAAATGCTAAAGCCTTGTATTTTAGAGGTTCAGCACTTAAAAAAACAGGAAATATTGATAAGGCATTGACAGATTTTGATAATGCCATAAAAATAAGCCCAAATAGTGCCGAAATACACAATGACAGAGGTTTTATATTTATTGCTCAAGAGAAATATAATTTGGCTATTTTGGACTTTACAAAGTCAATTCAACTAGCAGAAATCAAAGATACGACTGAAAAAGCCTATTCTTACAATAATCTTGGATTTTGTCAGTACAAAAATGGTAATTTGGAGCAGGCACTAAAAGATGTAAATTACTCCATAAAATTGCTACCAACCAATCCGTATGCGTATAGAAACAGGGCATTGATTTTTTTGGAAATGAAGAAAAAAGCGCAAGCTTGTGCAGATATTGAACTTTCTTTAAACTTAGGGTTTACTGCGAAATTTGGTGATGAGGTAATAAAACTGCAATTGAAACATTGCAAATAACAGCAGATAACCCAACGACAGTAAAAGTATACTAATACCAACCTAAGATTATGAAAAAAATATATTACCTATTATTTTTCCTTACTATGCTTCGTTGCTACGCAATGGGACAAAATCTAGAAACTTGGGGAGCTAGTTTGGATATTTGCTCATCATTTCAACCTTCTTCTACTTTTTTGAGTGCTAGATATTTTATTGTTGGAGGACAGAACACTATGTGGATGAATGAAATAAGTACGGGTTACAATTTTGGTAAAATTATGAAGAATAGCTTTATTCTGCCGTTGTTGGTGTTCTAGCGTTAGCGACACCAACAACGAACTACGTAGAGCAATGTATTTCTTGGTGCTTTTCATATTTTGGTTATTTTGAGGTATAAGAAAATAAAGCCTTTTGGTTGTTGGTGCGCTGTTTGCTACGAATTCGTTGTTGGTGTCGCTAGAACACTAACAATGGTGTAAAAGTTAGAATTTACGAAAAATTTTGGTAATGAAGTAATAAAACTGCAAATAAAAAATTGCAAATAAGAAGAAACTCTAAAAATAAAGTTAAAAACCAAACAAAAAAGCACCTAAAATTTAGGTGCTTTTTTTTATTTTGCCTGAATTCAAAAGCTAATTCAAAACATTCCAAAAACATTTTCAAAAATAAATAGAAAAATTTTCAGAAAAATTATCATTATTCAAAGATTTTTTTAGATATTTGCACCTAAATAATGAATTATTTATCTTTTCATATAAACCAACAATATGGATAATCACGAAGAAGAAGGCAAAAAATTCTTAGACACTGTGATGTATTATTACGACAAAGCCGCAGCGCACACCAACCTGCCAGCAGGGGTTTTGGAGCAAATAAGGCTTTGTAATAGTGTTTATAAGGTGCAATTTCCTGTAGAAATTGATGGCGAAATCAAAAATGTGGAAGGCATACGTGTCCAACATAGCCATCACAAATTGCCTACAAAAGGTGGTATCCGCTACAGTATGTCTGTTTCTGAAGACGAAGTAAAGGCACTCGCAACCCTTATGACTTTCAAATGTGCCGTTGTGAACGTGCCGTTTGGTGGCGCAAAAGGTGGTGTGAAAATCAACCCTCGTGAGCATACAGAAAAAACTTTGGAAAAAGTTACTAGGCGTTTTGCATCAGAACTTATTAAGAAAAACTTGATAGGTCCTGCAATGGACGTACCAGCACCTGATTATGGCACAGGAAGCCGTGAAATGGCTTGGATTGCAGACACTTATATGACTTTCAAACACGGCGACACAGGTGCGCAAGGTTGCGTTACGGGTAAGCCTATTGGGCTTGGTGGTATCAGAGGACGTACGGAAGCTACTGGTCTGGGCGTGTTTTTTGGTTTGAGAGAATTTTTCTCTTTTGAAGAAGATACCAAAAAAATTGGACTTTCTTCTGGACTGAAAGGCAAAACTGTTATTATTCAAGGTTTTGGAAATGTAGGTTATTATTCTGCTAAGTTTTTGCAAGAAGAAGGTGCACTTATTGTGGGTATTGCAGAATTTGAAGGCGGTGTCTATGATGCCAACGGACTTGATGTAGAAGAGCTTTTTAAGCACCGCAAACACAATAAATCTATCCTGAATTTCGCTAGCGCAACAAATATTCCTAATTCTGGAGATTTGTTAGAAATGGCTTGCGACATTCTTATTCCTGCGGCTCTGGAAAACCAAATCCACGAAGGAAATGCAGACAAAATCAAGGCTAAAGTTATTGCAGAAGCCGCTAACGGACCTGTTACGAGAGATGCAGAGATTATTGTTCTCAAAAAAGGTATTGTTATTATCCCTGATTTGTATTTGAATGCAGGTGGGGTAACGGTTTCTTATTTTGAATGGTTGAAAAACCTTTCTAATGTGCGTTTTGGGCGTATGGGCAAACGTGCAGAAGAAAAATCTTACAACAGAATTGTCAATGCCTTAGAAGATGCAACAGGCAAGAAAATCAGTATGGAAGAGCGTATGGAACTCACGCAAGGCGCAGATGAAGAGGATATTGTGCGTTCTGGCTTGGAAGATTCTATGATTACGGCTTACCACGAAATCCGTGAGGCTATGATACAAACGCCAAGTATCACGGATTTGCGTACTGCCGCTTTTTACATTGCTATCCGCAAAATTGCCCTTAGCTACCAAATGATGGGCATTTTCCCTTAATATTTTGGAGATTTGAAATAAAAAATCCATCTATAAAATTCTTATAGATGGATTTTTGTTTATAGAGATGCTTAAATACATTGCTCTACGTAGTGCATTGTTAGTGTTGCTAGCGTCAAAACACTAACAACGGCTCGGAACATTACTGGACTACACCATAACCAGACAGGGACGGGAATTCAAGGATTACCACGTTATTAACCTCCATTATTATTGTATATTTATTTGATAACTGACCTTACGCACGATAATTTTTCATATATTGCTGTATTTAAACTAAATCAATCAGGTTTTATAAATGAGGGAAAATAAAAATATGCTTAATTTCTAAATCCTTACAACTATTTTTAGCTTGTGAAAAATAAAAACACATTTATTTTGATAATTACGGTACTTTTGTTATCTTGGTACTGAGGTTAATAAATTAGCTAAAAAT
>JAYVGJ010000237.1:0-3828 GCA_043772375.1 Raineyaceae bacterium
AAGTGAGTTTGAGAACACAAAGTTACTATATTATTGCGCTGTTTCATAGAATATTTAGTTTTTTACCACAAACTCAAAAACTGTGTACGGTAGCAAATGCAAAATTAGAATAAAAATGAAAATAATCACCAAAAAAAAATTATATTTGCGCTTTATTTGAATGAAAATCATTCTTATCTTATTCTATACTGATTTTTACAAACCTTCACAAACGACTTATCAAAAATGATACCAAAAATTCTAGATTTAGCATTGCAAGGCGGTGGCTCACACGGCGCATTTACGTGGGGCGTTATGGAGGCACTTTTGGAAGATGAAAGAATAAAAATTGATGGACTTTGTGGCACAAGTGCAGGTGCAATGAACGCCACTATTTTCTCTTACGGAATGCTCAGAAACGGCAGAAAAGGAGCTATTGATTTGCTAAATAAGTTTTGGAAACGTATCTCAACACAACAAAATTTTTCTGTATTGCAGCCAAGTGCCATAGACAAAAATTCTGGTAGCGCAAAACTAGGTTATTCACCTGTTTATCAGATGTTTGACTTTTATACAATGCTTTTTTCTCCTTATCAATTCAACCCCACTGATTATAATCCTTTGCGTGATGTTCTTTTGGAAATGATTGATTTTGAAGAACTTAAATTTACAAAAGAAAATAAATTGTTTGTCTGCGCTACCAATGTACGCACAGGCAGAGCCAAAGTTTTTGATACAAAAAACATCTCTGTTGATGCCGTAATGGCATCTGCTTGCTTGCCTTTCTTGTTTAAAGCCGTTGAAATTGATGGAGAAGCCTATTGGGACGGTGGTTATATGGGAAATCCGCCTATTTTCCCACTTATTGACAATGCAGAATCTACTGATGTTTTGCTTATACAAATAAATCCTATTGAAATTGAGAAAATACCACGAACCGCAGACGAAATCCGGGATAGAATAAATACCTTGAGTTTTAATACAAGCCTTATGCACGAGATGCGCAGGGTAAATATGTTGCAACGTCTGCTTGCTTTGGGTTTTGGTATTGGTGATGGTGGAGAACACAAAATCCTTATTCATCATATCAACCCACAAGAAATAATGGCTGGAATGACTGCATCAAGCAAACTCAACGCAGATTGGGAGTTTTTGAAAATGCTCAAGGAAAAAGGCAAAACCGCAGCCCAAGAATGGGTAAAACTTAATTTTGACAAGATTGGCAAGGTTTCTACCTGCGACATTAAAGATGTGTTTTTGTAAGGTGTGAGGTAAAGAAATTGTTACCAAGTTCCGTAAGTACGACTTACGGCTATGAATGTTAAATCCTTTCAGGATTTTAATACAAAATAAAAAAATAATTTATCAATGTCGTTGTCTAAGATTAACTAAAAAATGAATTATAAAAAAATATTTTTAATTTCGTTTCTGATTGCATTAGTATTTTTTGCACTTTCTTGGCTTTCTCTTTATTTAGGCATAGGAATGTCCACCATTGGACTTCCTTGGCTATTAATTTGGGGAAACGCTTTTCAAGGTGGTAAGCAAGGAGATTATTTAGTGATTGGATTTTTTGCAGTCTTTTGGCTAATAAGTCTGATTTTAACTACTTTATTTTTCATCATCAAGAACAGAAAAACAACGTAAAACAATATTTCATATTTAACTGCCTTTGTTCCCTTTGGGTTAGGGGCTATACTTCAAAAAGATGCTAACCATTTTTTTTAAAGAGATTAATACTTTTCTTGGCTCATTGATAGCCTATATTGTGATAGCGGTTTTTCTGATTGCTATGGGGCTTATGGTATGGCTTTTCCCTGATACCAACGTGCTTGATGGCGGTTTTGCTAATCTTGACACGCTTTTTTCTGTTGCGCCTTATATTTTTATGTTTCTTATTCCTGCTATCACTATGCGCACTTTTGCGGAGGAAAAAAAGACTGGCACAATGGAGCTTTTGCTCACACGTCCGCTCACAGACTGGAATATTATTTTAGGAAAATATTTTGCAAGTTGGATTTTGGTCATTTTTGCCCTTATTCCAACTATTTTGTACTATTTTACGGTGCGTTATCTTTCTATGGTGGAGGTCAAAAACAAGGCAAATGAAATTATTTTTGCTAGCAATATGGATTATGCGGGCATTATGGGGTCGTATATTGGGCTTGCACTTTTGGGAGCTATATTTACGGCTATTGGGATTTTTGCCTCCTCTATCTCAAAAGACCAGGTTATTTCTTTTATTTTGGCTGTTTTTCTTTGTTTTCTGATTTATTACGGCTTTACGGCAATAGCAAATATCAATAATACGACAGATTTTTCTTACTTTGTGATGCAATTAGGCATAGATTATCATTATAGCGCACTTAGCAAAGGACTCATTGATTCTAGAGATATTATTTACTTTTTAAGTGTGATTTTTTTGATGCTTTTAGCCACAAAATTAGTGCTGGGAAGCAGAAAATGGTGATTTTTGAGGTGCGAAATTTCAAGTACGAAGTACAAAAGATACATAATTCATCTATTTTTTGTATTAAAAATCCTACAAGAATTGAATGTTAATAGCCGTAAGTTGTACTTACGGAACGTGGTAATACAAAACGTGGTAATATTCGCTTTATTTTATAAAACTTTAACTTATTGATTATCAATATTTTGTATTTGTTCGTAATTGATAATTCGTAATTCGTAATTGATTGGGTATCTTTTTGTTTATCTTTGGAAAAACTTACAATAATCATTTAACAACTTTTTTAGTACTAATTTTCTATGAAAATCTTTAAAAATAATCTAATCAAAAATAGCTTTATCTTGGCTATATTAATGTTTTTGAGCGCATTTGCGGCATCTGTGGCATCAGCACAATGCAAAAAAGGTAATTGTACTAACGGAACAGGCACTTTTCATTACGAAAACGAAACCATTTATGAAGGTGAGTGGAAAAATAATGAAAGACACGGAAAAGGCGTGTGTACGTGGAAAGATGGCACAAAATATGACGGAAAATGGGAAAATGACAAAGAAAACGGACAAGGAAAATGCACTTGGAGCAACGGCGACCGCTATGAAGGAACTTGGATAAATGGCCTCAGAACGGGGTTTGGAGAGTATTTTTACTCCAACGGTGATATTTATAAAGGTGATTGGCAGGACGGAATGAAACAAGGACAAGGCACAATGTCTTATGTCAGTGGCGAGCAAAAAACCGCACAATGGGCGTATGATGCCGTTGTGGAAGCTCCACGTGTGCCTATAACATACGTATATACACACGAAGGCAAAAAAATAGTAGAGAAAGTTTATTATACAGATGGTATTTTTATGTATGAAACACCCAAATTCTCCAAAAAAGAGATGGTCGTGGATTCTGAAAAATATGATAATGGAGGAGATTATGGTGTTGAAGCCTCTGGAAAACCAAAATTAAAAGAAAATTCTCGTAGTATTTATTTCAAATTTGAAAAAGCAAAAGGCATTTTCAAATTTTGGATAGGCACATCAGAAGAAGAAAATGGCAATTACCGCCCCTACCAAATGACACGCCTTAATCCTGATGGCACAAAGTCAGTTTTTAAATTGCAGAAATAAAAAACAGCCCCTAAATCCCCCAGTAATGTTAATTTCTGATTTCATCTTACTTTGTATTATTTTCGTTTGTCGTTCCCCACGTTCCACGTGGGGTTATGTTTGTTAAACCCTAGCAACTGCTAGTTTCAGGGTTTCTAATACAGTTTTCTTTGTAGAAACAACCACAACGTGGTTGAACTATCATAACCCCACGTGAAACGTGGGGAAACGGACAAGTATTTTTTAGAAATTAACATTACTGGGGAATTAGGGGCTAAAAAC
>JAYVGJ010000238.1:0-8553 GCA_043772375.1 Raineyaceae bacterium
AGTGAGCTAAACGCCAAAGGTTTTGATATTGAAAAATCTTTTGATGGCAAATCTTTTGAGAAAATTGGTTATCAAAATAGTTTAGGTGGCGTTGATATAGTAAAAAATTATCAATTCTTTGATAAAAACTACAAAAATGCGGCTTATTATAGACTAAAAATGATTGATAATGATAATAGTTTTAAATATTCTAAAATAATTTATCTAAACAACCAAAAAACAAATAATTACGAACTTACTATCGTACCAAATCCTACGCAAGGAGAGGTGAAACTCGTTTTAGGTAATGCTTTGCCAACTGAAAACGTAACTTTGAAAGTGTTTAGTATCACAGGAAAAGAAGTAATTAGTTTATTTGGAAATGTTTTGGAAGTAGAAAAACAACTTTCTAACCAAACAATAGAGCTTCCCGCAGGTATGTATGTAGTGCGTATGCAACTGCATTTGCAAATAGGAGAACAAATTTTGCAAACAAAACTTATCAAAAACTAAGTAATTGTGAATTTTTAATTTTGAGGTAAAAAATATACTTTGTCCTATTCACCAAATTAACAAAAAAGCCTTTCCAAAATTTGGAAAGGCTTTTTTGTTTGCTAAATTCTACTCAAATATTTTCAAATAATAAAAAAATAACTATATTTGTTGTGAAAATCAAAATAAAATAAAGCAGAAAATAACCCAAAACAATAATTAGACATAAAATTATGACGAGCGGACAAGAAATTTTAGGACACCGTATTTTGTCGTTTACACGCCAAACAAATACTTTGAGCGTGTTTCTGGCAGAGCATATTCTTTTAGGACGCAAAGCCGCTATTATAGAAATTAATAAACAAGAAAAAGATAAAAACAACGCTAATTTTGATAAGAATTTGGATAAGGTTGTAAGCGCACAAGCACGCCTACAACACCCAAACATCTCCCTTTTATATCAATATCAACCAGCAAATGCAGATAATAACACAGAAAACAATGCTATTATCATTCGTGAGTGGGTGGAAGGACAGACATTAGCACAAGTATTGCAAAGTACAAATAATGTACCTATGAGCCAAGAACGAGCAAAAAATATTTTTTTGCAACTCCTTGATGCTCTTGCTTATGCACATCATAAAGGCATTATTCACGCCAATCTTAGTGCTGAAAATATCATTATTGACAAAAATGATAAAGTGAAAATTACTGATTTTGGATTGTCAGAGGCGCAAACAAGTGCTTACCAAAGCCCAGAAGTAATCAAAAAAGATGTTTTGGACAAAAGAAGTGATATTTATAGCTTAGGAGCTATATTTTTTCATCTTCTCACAGGAAAAACACCTGCCACAGATGCACTTGACATCAAAAAAATCAATTCAAAAATAGACAAAAAAATAGCACAAATTATTTTAAAATGTACTTTATCAGATAGTTACAAACGCTATCAAACGTGTGAAGAAATACGCAACGAATTTTTCAGAACTGAAAACACTTCAAAAACAAACTACAAAAGCACCATAATTATGCTGGGTGTGGGTGCTGCAACTGTCGGGGGTGCAGTTTGGGTAGGTAAAAATATGCTTAATCAGCAAGAAAAAGCTATCAATAGTGTTCCACTTGTGATTAAGCCTAAGGAAAAAATTGATTCTTCCGCCTATTATCAGAAAATTTTGGATGAGCAAAATAAAAACAATAAAGACAATAAAGAAAAACAAGAAAAAGCTAAAAAAGATAGCCTAAAAAAGCTAGACCCAGAAGAAATACGCAAAGATAGTCTTGAAAAAGTAGAAAAATTTGAGAAAGAAGCTCGTGAAAAACGCATCAAATTACGCAAAGAAAATCTTATGAAAAACTTGCTTATTGATGGGCAATTTGTCAGTAATACCGCAGGGGAATACAAGGTGAAAGTAGAGATTTTTAATAGAAATACTGATGCGGAATTTACTGACCTCAAAGTTGTAGTTTCATACTTCAATGGTGCAGGTGATGTGATAGAAAAAGAAGAGAAATTTATTGAAAAAATTGGTAAAAATGCAGGTGCAGAGATTGAAATTACCAAAAAAGTTAATGCAACAAGGTTTAGCTGCAAACTTTTGGACGTAAAAGTTATTGACGAGTTGCCTACAGAAGTACCAAAAGAAATGCTGAAAGATAAATAATTTAGAATACGTGGGGTTTTATACCCCACGAAAATTTACTCTACCGTTTTGGAAAGCTGACTTTCTAATTCTTTGATTTTTTCCTTGTCTGTTGATTGTTTTTCTATCAGATTTTGGATAATCTTCTGATTTTCTGCTTCTGCTTGCTTTGCCTCTGTAATATCTTTAGAAAAAACAGAAAGTCCAATTACTTCTTCTTTTTCGTCAAAAATAGGATTAAACGAATATTCCCGGAAACTCGTTTTACGCCCATCTTGGCGTTTTTGTATCTTCTGAAAACGCTCTCCTTTCAAAGCCCTATCATAGTATTTTTTCCATTCTTGGTGGATAGTTTCTGGGATAAAATCAAAGACACTCACACCCTCAACACAATTATATTCTTTCCTGCGTTTCTTATAAACCTCATTAAAAACGGTCAAACGGTAGTTTTTATCAATAGCCACAATAGAATCCTCTGTATTATTTATGAGAGAATTAAGATTTGCTTCTTTGATTTTTATGGCAATTTCCGTAGTGTGTTGTTGCGTTACGTTGGTGATAAAAACAGATGCCCCAATAACCCTTTGGCGTTCATTATAAATAGGATTATAAAGGACTTGATAATAAAATTGTTCTCCTTTTACACTCACTTCTGCATACGCACCAAAACGCTCACCTGCAAAAGCACGTTTAAATTCCGCTTCCATTTCCGTAAAAGTACGACCAGGAAACGCATCTTCAATGGTTTTTCCTATATCCAAATACACTCCTATTGACTCAAAAAGACGTTTCATAGCATTATTGATAACCAAAATTTGGTTTTGCTGATTAAATGCCATAATAGCATCACTGGCATTATCCAAAAGTGCTTTCATATTACCTTCTTTTTCAGCTGTTTCTCGTTGTGAGCGTTGCATTTCCTCTTGCGTTGCCTGCAATTCTTCCATATTTTGGCGACTTTCTTCCTCTTGCTCACGCATTTGGGCAGTAGTGCTACGAGATTCATCTAGAAGTAGTTGTGTGCGTCTATTGATTTTGATAGAGGCAAAAGTAGCTGCAATATTGTCTGCCACTTGCAAAATAAAATCACGTTTATAAGGCTCAATATCAGCAAAAGAGGCAAGTTCTAACACGCCTTGCACTTCATCATTAAGTTTTAGGGGAACAATAAACAAAAAACGAGGATTTGCACCACCAAGACCAGTTCTTATTTCTATATAATTATTGGGTATTTCAGTCAGATAAATAGGTTTTCCCTCTCTCCACACACGCCCTACAAGGCTTTGCCCTTTCATTATTTGGCGTTCCATAAACTTCTTTTTGTCATAAGCATAGCAGGCAGAAAGCTCCATAAATTCTTCTTTGATTTCATTTTTTTTATCACTTAAAATAAAAATCCCTGCTTGATTTATTTCTGTATAACGCACTAATTTCGCCACTAATTCCTCTGAAAGTTTTTCAATATTGGTGCTTTCACGGCGCAAAATATCTCCAAAAAGTGCCAAGCCAATGTTTGTCCAAGAACGTACTCTATCTTGTTCAGATACTTTCAAAAGCCCCTCACGCATAGCCGTAACAGATTCTCCAAAATTTCCTTTGCCCTCAAAAGCCCGCATTTCTGCATTAAAATTACCTTCTCCAACACTCAACGCATATTTTTTGATGGCATTTAGGTTTCTGCCCAGCAAACCAAAATGTTCTGCAATAGTGTTTAGTTCCTGCGTTTGGGTATAAATAGGGGCTGGAATTTCACCTATGGCAAATTTTTCAGATTGTTGTGCAATTTTTTCAATATCAGAAATAACATAACGAATAAGGAAATTTGCGGCAAAAATCAGCAAAGTAATCAAAGCAATAAATATAAATGCACTAAGCACCAAAAAGATAACATTCTGAAAAGAAATATCAGTTGTAACTTCTGAAATAGCACGCTGATTAAACGTAATCAACTGTTTTCCGTAATCATCTAGCTCATTTTGAATTTTTATAATATCATTACTAATAAGAAACGCCAAATCTTCATTGTACGCAATAATAGGCTTATCTGCACTTACTGTTCCTTCCTCTTTAATAGGATTTCCTAAGCTATCTTCTTCAACTCGGTTAGTTTCTTGAATACCTTTTTGGTAAAGATATTGGCGGTTGTCTGCAGTATTAAGGTTAATAGCCTTTGGAATAAGGGTTTTTAGTTTTTCTGTACGGTCTGTAATAGCTTTATAAACGACAATCATATCTGGTTCTGTGCGGTTTGCCATCACAAGTGCCAAAGAATCAAGATAAGGCAAGGTTTTGCCACGCCACAAAGTAGAAATTTCTTTGTTGGTTGTTTCGTAAACGTATTTTTGCTCTGGTTTATTGATAGGATAAACATTTGATTGGAGCGCAGAAACAGTTTGATTAAATGCTTGTAAGGTGGCGAGTGTATAGGTACGCACAGGCTCATATTTGGCAGAAAGCTCTTGATTTGCTGCAAGCGTATTGGAAAGCCTGCTCACCAAAATCACCGTAAAAGCTACAAATATAACTCCTATGGCAACTATTCCCAAAATAATACGCCCTTTGATAGAGCCTAAACCAAAAAAACTGCTTTTTTTGATTTTGTCTGTGAAAGTTTTATTTTTATTTTCTTGCATTGCTGAATGATTTTTCCACGTTCCCCACGTTTCACATGGGGCTATGATTGTTCAACCCTTTCAGGGTTGTTTTTATAGCAAAAATAATCTTTTTAGTTGAATAGACAAGCCACTTATCAAACATTATTCAAAACATTATTCAAAACATTGTTTTTACATTTTTTTTTTGACTATAAAAACCGTATCTTTGCACCTGCAATTTGATGCTAAATTGCTGAAAATCATATAAAAACACAAAATACAGTAGTGATATTGCAATATTTATGAGAAAGAGTTTTAATAAAAAAGAATTTGGTTTAGCTAATAAAAATACTTCCAAGTTCAAAGGTTCAGAAGGTAGCAAAAAATTTGCGACAAAATCTTTTGAGAAAAAACCTTATGAGAAAAAGGCATTTGGAGATGATGCTTTTGAGAGAAAACCTTATGAGAAAAAAGCATTTGGTGATAATTCTTTTGAGAAAAAACCTTATGAGAAAAAAGCATTTGGTGAGAAATCTTTTGAGAAAAAACCTTACGAGAAAAAGGCATTTGGTGAGAAATCTTTTGAGAAAAAACCTTATGAGAAAAAGGCATTTGGAGATGATGCTTTTGAGAAAAAACCTTACGAGAAAAAGGCATTTGGTGATAAATCTTTTGAGAAAAAACCTTACGAGAAAAAGGCGTTTGGAGAGAAATCTTTTGAGAAAAAACCTTACGAGAAAAAGGCGTTTGGTGATAAATCTTTTGAGAAAAAACCTTACGAAAAAAAGGCATTTGGTGATAAATCTTTTGAGAAAAAACCTTATGAAAAAAAGGCATTTGGAGAAAAATCTTTTGAGAAAAAACCTTACGAAAAAAAGGCATTTGGTGAAAAATCTTTTGAGAAAAAACCTTACGAAAAAAAGGTTTATGCAAAAAAATCTGATGAAGAAAAATCTGCTGAAAGACTTAGAGAAGAGAAATTTGGTGTTTTTGCTAAAAAACCTGTTGCTAAAATCTCTAAAAATGACAACGAACACGAAAACAACAATACAAGCGTTGATGTGCGCCTAAACCGCTACATTGCCAATGCGGGCGTATGCTCACGTAGGGAAGCGGATATGCTCATAGAGGCTGGGCGTATTTCTGTGAATGGTGAGATTTTGAAGGAAATGGGCTACAAAGTTAAAGCTAGTGATGTAGTAGAATTTGATGGCAAAAAGTTGCGTAGAGAGAAACTGGTGTATGTTTTGCTGAATAAACCTAAAAATTATATCACCACAACAGACGACCCAGAAGAACGCCGTACTGTAATGAGTCTTATAGAAAAAGCCTGTCCGCAACGCATCTACCCAGTTGGGCGTTTAGACCGCAATACAACGGGGCTACTTCTTTTTACCAATGATGGAGAACTTGCTGATACGCTTGCGCACCCTTCTAATAACATCAAAAAAGTGTATCAAGCACTTTTGGATAAAGCTATCAATGAAGATGATTTGAATGCTATTGCAGTAGGTGTAACGCTGGAAGATGGGCTTGCACCTGTGGATAAAGTGGCACTTTTGATGCCTGATATTGTGGGTTTAGAGATACATTTGGGCAGAAACCGCATTGTAAGAAGGATTTTTGAGCATTTGGGCTATGAAGTCGTGAAACTTGACCGTACCGTTTATGCAGGACTGACCAAAAAAGACCTTCCACGCGGAGAATACCGCTTTTTGACAGAACAAGAAATCATTAACTTGAAGCATTTAGGGAAATAAAGTTTTGAAGTTTAAAAATAAAAAGCACACTATACAATGTTCTAGTGTGCTTTTTTATTTGAAAAACAGTAAAATTAGTGTTTATCTGGTGTTGGATTATCGTATTCTTGTGGTTCATCATCAGGAATAACACCCATTTTTAATACCTTTATAGAAATAACGCCCATTTCTAATAACTTTAAAAGCCTTTTTCTCTCAATCTCACTTATTGGGTTTCCCAGTAAATTTAACTCTCCCAAATTCTTTAATTTCACTATTTCTGCAGGTAAAGAAGTGAGTTTATTCCCACGTAAATTCAAGCCTGTTAAAGTTGTCAATCTTCCTATTTCTATAGGCAAAAAGGTGAGTTGATTAGATGCCAGACTTAACTCCCTTAAATTTTTTAGCTCTCCAATTTCGTTAGGTAATAACGTAAGTTTATTCTTTTGTAAGTCTAGATATTTCAAGTTTGTTAGTTTCTCTATCTCTTTGGGTAAGGAGGTAAGCTGATTTTCCTCTAGATTTAGATATTCTAAATATTCTAAATTCCATATTTCTTTAGGCAAAGAAGCAAGCTTATTACCACTTAAATCTAAATATACAAGATTCTTCAATTCTCCAATCTCACTTGGCAAAGAGGTGAGTTTATTAACATACCGAAATAGAATATTGTTATTGAAGGAGATACTTTTAATACTCCGTAAATGTAACTTTGTCAAATTTTTCAACTCTCTAATTTCTTTTGGTAAGGATATAAGCTTATTACCACTTAAATCTAGCTCCTTCAGATTTTTTAGATTTCCAATTTCTTTGGGTAATGATGTAATTTTATTGTAACTCAAATTTAACTTTGTTACATCTTTAGTTTGGAATACATACTCAGGAATTTTAGTTAAGCCTTGATTTGATAAATCTAAAACAACATCTTGTGCCTGCGTGTAGCCTATATACATAAGAAAAGCAAGAATAAAAAAGAGTTTTTTCATTTTATTGAGAATATTGTTTACTTATTTGAAATATTGATAACCAAAATTACATAAAATATTTGTATTTTTGGTGGAAATATTTTATTCATATAAATATCCCTTAAACTCCCTTATGCAAATAATAAAAAAATACTTCCCAGACCTTTCAGAAGAGCAAAATACGCAATTTGAGCAATTAGAAGGACTTTACAAACATTGGAACACACAAATAAATGTTATTTCTCGTAAAGATATTGACACGCTTTATGAACGTCACGTGTTGCACTCACTCGGAATTGCGAAAATTATACAGTTTTCAGACCAGACAGAAGTGCTTGATATAGGTACAGGAGGTGGTTTTCCCGCTGTTCCGTTGGCTATTATGTTCCCAAAAGTCAAGTTTCACGCTGTGGACTCTATTGGCAAAAAAATAAAAGTCGTGGAGGCAGTTGTGGAAGGTTTAGGACTTACGAATGTGCGTGCCACACACGCAAGAGCCGAAACGCTTAATAATGATTATTATGATTTTGTGGTAAGTCGTGCCGTCACTAGTAGCCTAGAATTTCAGGGTTGGGTGCGTGGCAAAATCAGCAAAAACAACTTTAATTCACTCAAAAATGGCATTTTGCACCTCAAAGGCGGAGATTTAAAAGAAGAATTATTAGAACTAAAACGCCCTTATAAAATGTTTGAAATAAGTAAATTTTTTGATGAAGAGTTTTTTGAAACAAAAAAAGTAATACATATAACACAATAATCTAAAAGAAAAATATGTTTTATGTA
Organism: Raineyaceae bacterium; assembly: GCA_043772375.1. Classification (GTDB taxonomy): domain Bacteria; phylum Bacteroidota; class Bacteroidia; order Cytophagales; family Thermonemataceae; genus JANYGM01. Next base: position 8,196 of record JAYVGJ010000238.1, read on the forward strand.
TTTTTGGTAGTGTTAAACAAGTAGACTTTGGACATAATTTTGCAATGCCCTTTACTTTTTGTATAGGGCATTGTAAAATTATGTCCAAAGTCTAAATATGATGGAGGTGGGGCTTGCCCCAGTAATGTTAATTTCTAATTTCATCTTACTTTGTATTATTTTCGTTTGTCGTTCCCCACGTTCCACGGGGTTATGTTTGTTAAACCCTAGCAACTGCTAGTTTCAGGGTTCCTAATACAGTTTTCTTTATAGAAACAATCACAACGTGGTTGAACTATCATAACCCCACGTGAAACGTGGGGAAACGGACAAGTATTTTTTAGAAATTAACATTACTGGGGAATTAGGGGCTAAAAAC
>JAYVGJ010000239.1:0-5031 GCA_043772375.1 Raineyaceae bacterium
TTTCAACTGATATTATGTTTAATTATCAAAAATAAAATATCATAATATTTTGATAATCAATATATTAAAAATAAATTTGTTTGATTATTTACTTTCGCAAGAGGTCTATTGATAAATTGTATTCTAAACTTCGTAGCCACTTGATTTATCAAGTGGTGTTTTGGCATAAAACAAATCACGTAGAGCAAATGGTAGAGAATAAATTGCGTGGAATTTATTGGTCAAAAAAAATACTTTGCAGCACATTTTGTTCTCTACCATTTGTTTTGTCCCAAAACAGCGTTTTGATAAATCAAACGCCTACGCAAAAATTCAAAAATTAACAATGTCGTTATCTAAATAAAGAGTGTACGGTAACAAATTTAGTGAAAGATGAAAAGCTACTACTTTATTTTAACGCAAAAAAAGCACTACCTTTTGGTAGTGCTTTTTTGTTTTTTTTAGAGAGTCTAAAATTACTCTGCTTTGTCCACTGCTTTATCTTCTGCTTTGTCCTCTTTTTTATCTTCTACTTTATCTTCTTTTTTAGCTTTTGCAGGAGCTTTTTTAGGTTTTTCTTCTTTTGCTTCTTCTGTTGCGCCTTTGTCTTCTTTCATCAAGTTAGAAAGTGCTGCAATATCACCCAAAGTAGATTTTTCAGAATCTGCGCCTACTTCTTTCTTTTTAGAATTAGCTGCTTTTTTCTTTGCATCTTCTGTTGCTGCTGTTGCTTTTGCTACTTCTTCTGGCGTTGCTTCTGTATAAGAGGCTACGTGAGAAAGCGCAATTTTCTTTTCCGACTTCACAAATTCCAACACTCTAAAAAGAAGTGCTTCACCAATTTCGGGCATAGTTCCGTCTGCTTTCACAAGGTTTTTGTTGATACAGAAACCTTCAATACCATAAGGAAGTTCCAAAATAGCACCTTTGTCATTTTTGTTGATAAGCGTACATTTGTGGTCAGAACCAACCAAAAAGACGGTTTCAAAAGTATCCCAAGGGTTTTCTTCTAGTTGTTTGTGTCCAAGTGCAAGGCGTTTGTTTTCTGTATCAAGTTCCAAAACTTTCACATCTAATCTTTCACCAACTTTGATAAATTCTGATGGATGTTTGATTTTGCGTGTCCAAGAAAGGTCAGAAACGTGTACAAGTCCGTCAATACCTTCTTCCAACTCAACAAAAAGCCCAAAAGTAGTCAAATTGCGTACAAGTCCGTTGTGCGTTGAGCCAACAGCATATTTTGTAAGCAAATCTTGTTTTGTCCAAGGATCTTCAGAAAGTTGTTTAATCCCTAATGACATTTTGCGGTCTTTGCGGTCAAGTGTAAGCACAACAGCTTCAAGTGTATCATTTACTTTCAAGAATTCTTGTGGATTTCTCAAATGTTGTGACCAAGACATTTCAGATACGTGGATAAGTCCTTCAACACCTGGCAAAAGCTCCAAGAAAGCACCATAATCAGCTACATTCACCACTCTGCCTCTTAGGCGAGTGCCAACAGTAACTTCTTCTGGCAATGCGTCCCAAGGGTGAGCCGTTAGTTGCTTCATACCCAAAGAGATACGTTTTTTCTCTTCATCAAAATCAAGTACAACAATATTAACTTTTTGGTCAAGTGCCAATACCTCGCTTGGGTGGCTGATACGTCCCCAAGAAATATCTGTAATGTGCAAAAGTCCATCAACTCCGCCCAAATCAATAAATACACCAAAGTTGGTCATATTTTTGATAACACCTTCCAAAACTTGTCCTTTTTCAAGGTTGTTCAGGATAAGCGCACGTTGTTGTTCTAAATCTTTCTCTATCAATACTTTATGAGAAACAACCACGTTATCATTAGCGTAATTGATTTTCACAACTTTTACTTCCATTTTCTTATTGACAAACACGTCAAAATCACGGATAGGTTTCACATCAATTTGAGAACCTGGCAAGAAAGCCTCTACACCAAATACATCTACAATCAAGCCACCTTTTGTACGGCGTTTTACCATACCTTCAATGATAATGTCGTTGTCTAACGCTTTCTGAATTTTGTCCCACGCAGTCAAGATTTTAGCTTTTTTGCGAGAAAGGATAATTTGTCCGTTAGCATTTTCCTGAATTTCTACCAATACTTCCAACTCATCACCTACGGCAAGGTTTTCCATATCTCTAAACTCTGAACGAGGCACAAGTCCATCAGATTTAAAGCCAATGTTAATGACTACTTCACGCTCTGTAATAGTAACGACAGTACCCATCATTACTTTATTTTCTACAATTTCAGTCATTGTACCTTCGTACATTGCCTCCATTGATGCTTTTTCGTCTTTGGAATAATTATTAGCAAATTTGCCTGTCGTTCCGAAGTCGTCCCAATTAAAATCTGGATTTGGTTGATTACTCATATAATTTGTGGCTCTTGTTACGTCAGTACGTAGAGCAATTGGTACTGAATTTGTGGGAAAAATGTAAAAAATCCGTTATTTTTTGTAACGGATTGCAAAATTGGTAAAAAAAAATGAAATTTACAAGTATTTTAAAAGATTTTTTCAGATAATGTTAATAGGAGTAATAATTTAGATTAATACATTATTACCACGTTCCGTAAGTACGACTTACGGCTATGAAGATTAAATCCTTTCAGGATTTTAATACAAACGAAATAATTTATAAACACAATTTTTACCAGTATCTTTACTTTATCTGACTTTTACTAAAAATTACGCAGTTAAAATAACTCACAATTCACAACTGAAAACTCATAACTTATTCCGTTTCTCCAAAGAAGTTACAACCCTTATATTCTGGGTCAATGTCTATAAAAACATCATCTTTAGCTTTTCTAAACCATTTTAAAAGTATTTGATTACGTTTTTCATTGAGTGTTGCCTGATACAAACGTGTATAATCTTGCTTTAAATCTGCTTGGTGCGTTGCGTGGCGTTTTCTTAGGTACAAAATACGGTATGCCATTTTACCGTCTTGTGTGCGGTAGCTAAGTGGCGCAGAGATATTTCCAACAGTCATTGTGTCTATTGCAAAAAATACAAAAGAATCCAATGTTTGCATAGCAACACGCCTAGAACCATCAGGAGCAGAAATATAACCGCCATTACTTGATGTTTGCATAGAATTTGCACCTTTATCATCAGAATAAAGTGCTGCTGCTTTCTCAAATTTGATGCTGTCTGTTCTAATTCTTTGCGCCAAACTATCCAAAAACAAACGTGCTGGCTCTGTTTCTACTTTTGTCCAGTCGGGCATCATTAAGATATGCTTACAATTAAATTCATCTCCACGTCTTGCAATAAGTTTGATAATATGATACCCAAACTGTGTTTCTATCACGCCTGAAAGCTCTCCTGGTTTCATACGAAAAACAACCGCCTCAAATTCTGCCACAAAATTCCCACGTTTTTGCCAGTCCAAATCTCCACCTTTTTCACGTGAGCCATCTTCACAATAAAGTTTAGCTAAGTCCTCAAATTTTTCTCCTTTATCCACAATACGCTTACGAATTTCAATTAAATTATTTTTAATGCGTAGTTTTTCTTCTCTATTTATTTGTGGAATTTTGACAATTTGCCCAACTTCCACCTCTTTGGGGAACATTGGCAAACTATCCGTAGGAATGCGCTCAAAAAACTTTCTCACTTCATTGGGCGTAACTTCCGTATTTTTGGTGATACGCTCACGCATCATTCCTGCAATTTTTTGTTCTTTGAGAGATTGGCGCAACTCTGATTTAAGCACGTCTAGCTTCTTTCCGTAGCGTTTTTCTATTTCTTCAATAGTAATTCCGTTCATTAGTGAGGCAATGCGTTGGTCTGTTTCCAAATCAATAAGGGCATCAGCCACCACGACAGAATCAATTTCAGCTTTTGCCATAAAAAGTTTGTTGATAGCCATTCCACGCAACACTTGACATTTTGCGTCTGGCGTATTTTTGACTTGTTTGTCTGCCACAAGTTGCAAAAAATTGAGCGTAAGGTCGGATTCTGTAATAATTTGATTATCAATTTTGACAATAATACGGTCTAAAGAAGTGTTTTGTGCTTTTGTGTGTATATGTAAGGTACACACGAGCAGACATAAGAGTATTTTTTTCATTGTTTTGGATTGTTTGTTTTCAACCACCCCCAGTCCCTCCTTGAAAAGGAGGGGAGTTTTGTCCCCCTCCTTTTCAAGGAGGGGTTAGGGGTGGTTATTTTATTTTATTTCAAAATCTTTATTTTTGAGAGCTTTTTGGTAAAGTTCTTCTTCTAATTTTCTTAGTGCATCTGTGCGCCTTTGCATAATAAGCATTGCTTTTATTTTTTCTTCTACAAACACGAGTGGCGCAGACTGGTTGGCATTTTTGAAGGTTTTTATTCTCAAAAAATACGTTCCTGTGCTGTCCGAAATTTCTTTAAATTTGTTGTTGCGCACAAAATTCGTCTTGTCTGTAATTTTTTCTAGCGGAGAATTTTTGATAAGTTCTTCAAAATCAACCCAAGTAGTGTCTTCTATCCTAAACATTGAGGCGTTGGCAATACAAGCATTTTTTAGAAGTACCAAATCTTCATTTTTATCAGAAAGCATTAGTTTTTTGATGTTGTTTTTTTCTACAGATTTTGTAGGAATTTTGGCAAAATACGCCTGAACAATATTCTGTTTGAGTATAAATTCATCTTGATTTTTGCTATAAAAGTCATTTATTTCTGCTTGTGAAACATTTTCTTTGATATTTTTTTTGAGATAATTTTTCTCAAAACTGTACCTAAAAAGCGACTGTTTGTAGTCTTCTACTTGTTTTTCTATGTTTTTCTCATCTTCTGGGCTGATTTCTTTTGTGTTGAGCAAAAAAACTTCATTTCTTATCCAACTTTCAATATAATTTTTGGTAACTTCTGCACTATCTTTTTTGGAGATTTTGCTTGTCAGGTTGCCCTGCAACACCTCTTTTAATTCAGATAAATAAAGATTTTTATCTTTTACGCTGGCAACTATTTTGTCGGTTGTTTTTTCTTTGGAACAAGCCACAAAAATAGTGCAAAAAAGCAAAAGTAAAGGTATTTTAAGGAAATT
>JAYVGJ010000240.1:0-4156 GCA_043772375.1 Raineyaceae bacterium
ATTTCTTTGCGTACTTTGCGCCTTTCCTTTGCGCCTTTGCGGTTAAAAATAGCTATTAGAATGCTGAAACTAGGATATTATTAACAACTTATTCCTAACGCTAATTTTTGTATTTAATTGACAATTTATAATCAAATTATTCTCTAATAATTGCGCCAAAATCCTTCCTAAAACTCTCAATTAGGCGTTTCATTGTTTTGTCAATGACGTTGTCTGTGAGCGTTTCATCAGCCTGCAAAAAGAAACTTATGGCATAAGATTTTTTGTCTGCACCAATATTTTCACCCTCATACACGCTAAAAACATTGATTTTTTGTAATAATTTCTTTTCTAACTGAAAAGATTTTTTATAAATTTCGTCAAAAGTTATGGTTTTATCCAAAATCAAAGACAAATCACGCTTTACCTCTGGAAATTTAGGAATTTCTTGGTAAACAACGTCATTTTTGTAGGTATTTGCGAGATAATCCCAGTCAATTTCTGCATAAAAAACGGGTTGTTTTAAGTCCGCAGCTTTTGTGATATAATCTTGTAAAAGTCCTATTTTTGCAATGACTTTTTTCTTGATGATATAATTTAAGCCATAGGCAAAAGTCGTTGCATCTGCTTCTACAGTATCAAATTTTTTGACATTCAAAGTTGTCAAAATCTTATTTACAAAACCTGCAACATAATGAAAATCAACTTTTTGAGAAACACTTTGGGAAGTGTTTAGCCACGTTTCACCTGTTTTATTTCCTGCAAAAAACAACGCTAATTTCATTTCTTGCAAATAGGCTTTCGCACCTTTTGCATTAGTTGTGTCAGCATTTTGTATTTCATTTTCAGGAGAAATATTTTGATTTTTTTTCTTATAAATATTCCCAAATTCAAAGATTTTGATGTCTTTTTGCTTTCTGTTGATGTTGTAGCTAAGAATTTCCAGACCTGAAAAAATCAGACTTTGGCGCAGAACTTCTAATTCTTCACTTAATTTATTCAAAATCACTACATTTTGATTTTCGTCAATGTCTTTTAGCGTTTTTGCGTACATTGGTTTTGTGAGAGAATTAGTAATAATTTCGCTCATTCCATTGCTTACAAGCACTTCTGCGGCTTTATTTTGAAGTCTATGTTTGTCTATTTTAGGAAAACTAGCCACAAAAGAAGAACTTAAATTTTGCGCCACTTCAATATTATTAAAGCCATAAATACGTAAAATTTCTTCAATAATATCTGCTTCACGTTGCACATCTACTCTATACGGAGGCACGCTCACAGAAAAACCATTTTCAGTTTCTTTGGAAAGTACCATTTCCAAACCTTCCAAAATATTTTTTATGGTTGATTTTTCAATAGTTTTTCCTATCAGTCTAGCAATATTTTTGTAGGAAACTTCTACCTCAAAATTTGCTATTTTATTTGGATAAATATCAATAATTTCAGAAACAGTGATATTATTTTCTCCCGCAATTTCTTGTAATAATAAAACTGCTTTTTTGATAGCGTAAAGCGGCATATTTGGGTCTGTGCCACGTTCAAAACGGAAAGATGCATCAGTTTTCAGTCCGTGAAATTGGGAAGATTTACGAGTAGTGTCCGCAGAAAAGTAAGCACTTTCTAAGAAAATGCTTGTCGTTTGTGCGCTCACGCCAGACTGCAAGCCCCCAAACACGCCTGCAATGCACATAGGCGCACTTTCTGTATCACAAATCATCAAATCATTTTCAGATAATTTGCGTTCTTGTTTGTCTAATGTTTGGAAAAGGGTATTTTGAGGAAGATTTTTAACCAAAATTTTCTTTCCCTTGATTTTATCAGCATCAAAAGCGTGCAGAGGTTGCCCTAAGTCGTGCAAAACGTAATTTGTAACATCAACAATGTTATTTATTGGCGTAAGTCCAATGGATTTTAGGCGGTTTTTGAGCCATTCAGGCGACTCTTGCACACGCAAACCCGCCACAGTAACACCCACATAACGAGGACAAGCAAGCAAATTCTCTACCTCAACAGAAATATTTTTGTTAGTATTTTTGTCAGTATTTTTATTATCAATTTTAAGATTATCAACATTCATTTGGCACATTTTGCGCCCTAAAAGTACGCTCAAATCACGTGCAACGCCCAAATGAGAGGCAGCATCAGCCCTATTTGGTGTTAGTCCTATCTCAAAAATATAATCCGTTTCTATTTTAAAATAATCAGCGGCAGGCGTGCCATTTGGCAAATCAGTAGAAAGTACCATAATGCCTGCGTGGGAGTTTCCAAGCCCTATTTCGTCTTCTGCACAAATCATTCCTTCAGACTCCTCACCTCTAATTTTAGCTTTCTTAATCTGAAAACTATCTCCTTCCAGAGGATACAAAACCGCTCCCACAGTAGCCACAACTACTTTTTGTCCTTGTGCCACGTTGGGCGCACCACACACAATAGGCACAATGCTTGTACCTATATTTACGGTGGTTTTGCTTAATTTATCAGCGTTTGGGTGCTTTTCACAGCTCATCACCTCGCCAATAACAATGCCCGAAAGTCCGCCTTTGAGGGTTTCATAAGTGTCAATACTTTCCACTTCTAAGCCACATTGAGTAAGAAGTGCGCCAATTTGTGCTGCAGAGTGGTCTTTTAGGTCAATAAATTGATTGAGCCAGTTGTAAGAAATTGTCATATTTTGTTGTTTACAGATAAAATGAGTTCGTCAATGAGTTTTTACGTAGGCGTTTGATTTATCAAAACGCTGTTTTGGGACAAAACAAATGGTAGAGAACAAACTACGCTAAAAAATATTTTTTTGAAAAATAAATTCCACGCAATTTGTTCTACGTAACTGTTCTATGTAATTTGTTTTGTGCCAAAACACCACTTGATAAATCAAGCGGCTACGAAGTTCAGAATACAATTTATCAATGTCGTTATCTAATTGTGAAATTTTTCTACTCTCTCTTTCTCTAGCCAAATAAAAGTAATAAATTGTCATATTTTGTTGTTTTAGCCTAAAAAGCAATATTTACAACTGTTTTTTAGCTTCTTTTAGTAGATAATCAATAGCCGTCATTAGTTTTGGTAGCTCGTTGATAGTGTAAGAAAAATTATGAATAGTGGCAATATCACCTTCTAATTTGCCAAACTCCCAGAATTTCCCAGTCGTTACAATCCCAAAAATAACTACATTAAGATTTGTGTTAAGTCTTTGACAAGCAATCATTTGCACCACGCATTGCGCCCAACCTTCTGCAAAATTTTCAGCTTTTGCCTCTACTGTCGTCACAATTGGGTAAGATAAGATTTGGTATTGCTTCCCTTCTAGTTTCGTAAACATAAAATCAGGCGTTCCGCTCAAATCTTCATCATAAGAAATAGCCTGATGACTCCAATAATTTATTTCTCTGTAATAAGGTCGCCAAACCGCTCTCAAAACAGGCGAAACGAGGTTTTCGCAAGCAAGAAATTCATTGCTTTTATATGTTTCTAGATTAAAATCTATCTCATTCTGCAAGGTTTCACTTACGGCAATCCATTCAAGATTCTTGGGTATAAAGGCGTTATTCTCCACCATTATTTGCGGATATTTTGCTTTTACTATCTCCAAATTTTTGTAAGATGAAAATGCCATAGTGTTATTTTTTTAGTGGTGTAAGGCTGTTTTTATACTGCAAATTAAGAAAAAATATCAACAAGTAAAAATTTATTACTTGTATGTTATGAATGGTTTAAATTTACGCAAGAAAAATAACCACCATTTACACAAAAAAACCGCAAAATAATTGCGGTTTTTTTATAAAATTCAAAATACTAAAACTATTCTCCCACTACTCTGAAAGAAAGCGTATGTTTTACTTCTTTGTGCAAATCAATTACTGCTTTGTATTCTCCTACTACTTTCACATCACCTGTGATAGAGATTTTCTTTCTGTCTATGTCAAATCCTTGTGCTTTTAGGGCATCAGAAAGTTGGATAGTCGTTACAGAACCAAATATTTTACCAGTTTCACCTACTTTTGCACGTATTTCTAGTACCATTTCACCAATACCGTTAGCAATTTTGGTTGCTTCTGTTTTGATTTTTTCAGCTTTGTGCGCTGCTTGCTTGATATTTTCAGCAAGAATTTTCTTTGCAGAATCCGTAGCCATCACCGCAAATGCTTGTGGGATAAGGTAATTACGAGCGTAGCCGTCT
>JAYVGJ010000241.1:0-1770 GCA_043772375.1 Raineyaceae bacterium
GCAGTGTGGGCTTTGTAACACCTACCGCAGATATGCGTACCTACGCCCACGAGCTAGGACACGGCGTTTTTGGTTTGGAGCATACCTTCCCAGAAATCACCAAACAAACTACCAATAATCTAATGGATTATGGCACAGGCACGCATCTCACCCACGCCCAATGGAAAATAATGCACGCCAGAAAACCCGCTTATAGCTGGTTTGATACAGAAGAAGATGCAGGAGGTGTATCTATCAATGATATAAAGGTATTATTACCTTTTATCAATAAAAATAACACTCCTGCCAATGCTACAGATGATTTTTACACATTTATTGCGCCTTCTGGTGACTATTTGTCTATTAAAGCAGATAAACTTAACTCCGTTAGATTCTCAACTTTTGATAGGTATTTTCGTACAGATGCCAATGGTGTGATAGATTTGACACAGCCAGTAGCTAATCTCGTTCCTTTGGGTGCTCTTATTAGCTTTGAATACAATAAAATTTCTTATGTCATTAATAGTGGAGGCATTATTCATAAAGAAAATCATAATACGGATTTATTTAATGAAAGGTTTTTAGTTGCCTCTAATGTTCAAATATCTAGTGGTATAGTAGGACTTTTATTATCCAAAAATAATGAATTAAAATTATATTTTAATAAATATGCAAGTTTTAAATCAAATCCAGTCCAGCAAGGCATTGTAACACCAGCATTAGCAAGTGGTACAGCGGTTAATTGTGGCACAAGGGCAACAACAGATTTTATAGTACCTATTACACCTGCTCAAAAACTAGATATGTCTTTATTGGCATTACTACCTAATACAGTCAGCCCGTCTAATTATACGATGGATATAGGCACTATTCAATTATTTGAAAATATGACTAATGTGCTTGCTTTAGGTAGTATTTTGACAGAAAAGCCAAGTTATAAGAGTTATGTTGCGTGTTTCACCTTGTTTAATTTGATGGAATCAGACAAACTCGTTACAAATAATTGTTTTAGGAAGTTTGTAGCACCCTCTGTTTTTAGTGAAATGACCGCTATTCTTGAAACTTATTCACTACTGGTAAATGATGCTAACTTTGCAACAGATGTTACAAATTTTATAAATACGCAAAAGGATTTTATAGTGGGTTTAAAAGCTGCTGTTACAGCAAATAATTACCCGAAGGTAATGGCGTTGATAAAGGGTAAAAGCTATGATAAATGCGCTTTAAATAGTGCTAATCTTAGCTTAACTGACCGTAAGGATATTATGAATTATTTATTTATCAATAAAGCAATTTGTAATAGTGCCACAGGTGAGCCTTTGCCTATTATTGAAGATTTAGCTTTTGTAGGGCTTGCGCCTGCTGATGCAAGCAATTATTTGGATTTTTTGAAAACGGTGATTACCGCCAAATGCTTGAAAGATTATTTTGTAGATGAAAAACTACGCAAAGGCATCAAAGCAATAGTAGAACTCATCAGCATTAAAGAGTCTTTTTGGGCATCTAGATGTGCTGGTTTAAGTCTTTCATTTCCTAGCATTAACCCAGCACCACTAACAGTAGTTGGTGTAGATGATATACAAAAAATAGCCTTTATAACAGGGATTTATCAGGGGCTTTTGGAAGAGGCACACGGATTGGTAGATGGTGCAATAATGGTTGCTACACTTGATGCTGTTGATGGCTTGCACCTAGCCAAAAAAACGGCTGATTTTGGGAAAGATTTATTTACAGACCCAAGCATTAAAACAGCCTTGTTAGCCGCTATTGATGCTAATTGGAATGATTTGA
>JAYVGJ010000242.1:0-1726 GCA_043772375.1 Raineyaceae bacterium
TCAAATCATTCCAATTAGCATCAATAGCGGCTAACAAGGCTGTTTTAATGCTTGGGTCTGTAAATAAATCTTTCCCAAAATCAGCCGTTTTTTTGGCTACTCTTCTGCCTGCAAACCATCAATAAACTCCTCAAAACTATCCGCAATTTTCAAAAACTGTTCTTCTTCTGAATAATCTGTCCATCTGTTCACAATAATACAACCAAAATCTTTTTCATCCATACACAAGCAAAAATGCCAACCCCCTGGGTCATAGGCAAAAGGAACTAATTTTCGCTTATATACTTCAGAAAACTCTTGAGTTAAATTATACATATCCTTAAAAAACAGAAATTGACTTAATTCCCATTTAGTACATACAAATTTATCTTCAAAATATTTTTCTAAAACTGAATCACCACCATATTTTTTTATGTAGGCTCTTGTTATGATTGAAATACCCTCACCTAAAAGTTTTTCAATCATGTTTAACTCAAAATCTTGAATTTTTGGCAATATTTTAAATTCTCTCATTTTTTCAATAATTTTATTTTTAGTAACCTGAATTATAATATTCTCTCCATTGTGCTGCTGAACCTGTATGTGCCATTCCAGTAGTTCCTGCTCCTCCGTGGGCAATACTTTCTACTAATTGCATTGTGCATTTGCCAGTAATAGGGTTGAAGTCATCCATATGATGCCATGTGTAATTAGATGGTTTTACAAATGATGTATCAAGTTTTTTCATTTCTATATCTGCTCTAGAAAAATCTCCTGGTCTATTACCAGCCATATCAATAACAATGATATTATTTTTGTTTAAAGGGTGCATATAATTTGTAGTAGAATAGTCAGGAACAAGTTTGTTTGTACTTAGTGGAACTGAAATATTGCTATTTAAAACTGGATTGTAAGCACGGTCAAACAATGTTACTTTAAACTCCCCAGAACTAGTTGAGTGTATTGAAATTACTTGATTGGTTTGTCCTGGTCGTTCTAAAATAATTGAAAAGCGGTCTTGTGCATCTCTAAAAGCAGGATAAGTTTGTGAAACTATTTTACTTCCTATCAAATTATCCAACAACTCAAATAATTTGTCTTCTGCAGCATCACCAGTCAAAATATTATTATTTGCAGGGTCTTTATAAGTTGGAGTATTGGCTGTTGCCCAAGCTAATAATAATGTTTCTCCTGTTGGTGTTATTTTCGCTGATAATGAAGCTGACACAGTTGCACCCATTCTAACAAACCTATTCACCGCAGTTCCTGTGGGAGCAACAGGCGTGGGCGCAATGCCAATATCAATACCATTTTGGATTTTGCGCCAGTTTTGGGCTACGCTACCACGTGCTATGGTGCTTATACCACCATCTTCGTGAAGTCTTACAATATCTTCAGTAGCGTGTATTTCATTGGGGAGCAATTTACTTAATTCTTTGGCACTCTCCAAATTACTGCAAGAAAGTAAACGGATTATTTTGCCACTCACTAGCGGGCTTGCACGTAAAATATCTGCTAAATCTTGCTCATTGACAACAGTTTCTGCGTTGTCTATCAAAACAACATAACCACCATTTTTAGCGTGAACAATTACATCTACAATGCCATCATTATCCTTAAACGAAATATCATTTATGGTAGTGATAGCCTTGTAAGATAACTTGGCTACTTTTAGTTTATTGAATAATTTAAGAAAAGATTTCGCTTTCCCAAGATTTCTAATAATGGCTTGCGACATACTTACTGC
>JAYVGJ010000243.1:0-11886 GCA_043772375.1 Raineyaceae bacterium
ACTTTCAAAAACACAAATATTTTTTCAAGTAATTTCAACTGATATTATGTTTAATTATCAAAAATAGAATACCATAATATTTTGATAATCAATATATTGAAAATAAATTTGCTTAATTATTTACTTTCGCAGGAGGTCTATTGATAGTTAATTGAATAATCTTTGAACGTTGAGCATCAATACTAGTTTTCTGCATTGCATCAAAAAACAGTTTTTTCTGTATTAGAGTGTTCTTTAATGGAGTTATTTTAAAATCTAAATTGATAGATTTATTATTAAAATTATCCTCCTTAGTACTACAAAAGCATAAAAAAACAGACAAAAGAACAATTAAATATTTCATTTCTTAGGAAGCTTAAAGGTTGGTATTTTAGTGTTAGCGACACCAACAACGAATGGGGTAGAACAAAGTATTTCTTGGTGCTTTTCATATTTCGGTTGTTGTGAGATATGAGAAAATAAAAACCTTTTCCCACCTTGTTGCGTGTTCTAGCGTCAGCGACACCAACAACGCACTACGTCAAACAGTGTATTTCCTGTGTATTTGTTATGCAATAAAGCCAAATTTATCTTCATATCCAAGATAGATATTATTGTTTTTGTTGTTAGAAGTCCCAATAGGAAATCACAGGAGAAACTTTTTAAACTTTTATTTTTTATTCTAAATTATTGTATTACCTTTGCAGTCCTTAATATTTAAGGTAGAAAAAGACAGACGAGTTCTGTCGCAAAACTTTTAAAGTTTAACCAACAAGATAATGCCCGTAAAAATCAGATTAGCACGTCGTGGACGTAAAAAATTAGCAATGTATGATGTCATCATTGCAGACTCACGCTCACCACGTGATGGTAGGTTCATAGAGAAAATAGGTACTTACAACCCAAACACCAACCCTGCAAGCATCAATATTGATGAAGAAAAAGCGTTTGAATGGGTAATGAAAGGCGCACAACCAACCGACACAGTAAAAGCAATGCTTTCATACAAAGGCGTTCTTATCAGAAGACACCTTCAAATTGGCGTAGGAAAAGGAGCTATCACGCAAGAAGTTGCTGATGCTAAATTTGCTGCTTGGAAACAAAATAAAGATGCTAAAATCTCTGGAAAAATAGATAATTTGGCTGATAATAAAGTAAAAGATGCTAAAGCTCGTCTTGATGCAGAAACTAAGAAATCTGCTGACCGTGCTGCTGCTATTGCTAAGAAAAATGCCCCTGTCGTTGAGCCAGTTGCAGAGCCTGTGGCAGAAGTAATTGCTGATGCACCTGCAACAGAAGAAGTTACAAAAACAGAAGAATAATTTTTAATTGTGAATTTTTAATTGTGAATTGTGAGTTAAATACAACGAACAACAACCAATTATAACAGCTAACATATTATTTTCTAAAAAACCTGCAAAACACTCTTTAAGATAGTTTTGCAGGTTTTTTTAATATATTATTTTTCCCAAACAAAACCCTGAAACTAGCAATTGCTAGTGTTTAACAACCATAACCCACGTTCCACGTGGGGAACGCACAAAAAATTATGACTGCCAACGACTGCTACGAATTAGGCTATATTTTACGTACACACGCCTTGTATGGTGAATTTTCTGCATATTTAGATGTAGATTATTTAGAAGATTATGAAGATATGACAACTGTTTTTGTAGATATAAAAAAACAATTAGTTAGCTTTGAGGTGGAAAGTGTCCGTATTCTTCCCAATAAGCCCAAAACAGCTCTTATCAAACTCAAAGGAATTGATACCATAGAACAAGCGCAAACACTTGGAAAAGCAACTTTGTATCTACCACTTGCCGCACTTCCAAAACTAGAAGGTACGGATTTTTATTACCACGAAGTTACTGATTTTCAAGTAATTGATGTCAATAAAGGAGAACTCGGTACTATCAAAACTATTTATTCTATGCAACATAGTGAACTGATTGCAATGGATTATAGAGAAAAAGAAGTGCTTATTCCTATCAATAATGAAACTATTTTGAGCATTGATAGAGAAAAAAAACAAATGCACGTAAACCTCCCAGACGGACTTTTAGAAGTGTATTTGGAAGAATAAATAATTGTGAATTTTTGGTGAAGTCAGGTGTTTCCACCTGACTTCAAAAACGTTGTTGAGTATTGATTTTCAGAAAAAAGTACAAGAACTTCTTTTCTCTCAAAGCCTTAAAAGCTATTTCTTGAAGTCAGGTGGAAACACCTGACTTCACAAGGTGGTTAGCTTATTTTATCTAAATATTTTATATCAAAAAAAACAATGCAAATACTTAGCGAACAAGAAGTTATGCGCCGTCAAAAACGTGCAGAACTTATCAAAATGGGCATAAATCCCTATCCAGCAGATGGATTTGAAGTAAACGCAACTGCTGACGACATTCTAAAAAATTATCAAGAAATCTCTACAGAAAGCAAATCAGAAAACAAAGAAAGCTACAAAAATATCTCTATTGCGGGGCGTTTGATGAGTTTTCGTATTATGGGAAGTGCCTCTTTTGCAGAAATTCAAGATGCAACTGGGCGCATACAAATCTACGTAAACCGTGACGAAATATGCCCCACAGAAGACAAAACCAACTATAACACCGTTTTCAAAAAACTTCTAGACATTGGGGATATTGTCGGACTCAAAGGCTATGTTTTCACTACGCAAGTAGGCGAAATTTCTATTCACGTCAAAAGTTTCACTTTGCTTTCCAAAGCTCTTCACCCACTTCCAATAGTGCGTGAGGTAACAGACGAGGCAGGAAATAAAAAAACGTATGATGCCTTCACAGACCCAGAACAGCGTTATAGACAGCGTTATGTGGATATGATTGTAAATCCTCACGTAAGAGAGGTTTTTATCAAACGTGCCAAACTTGTCAATGTGATACGTCATTTTTTAGATGATAAAGGCTATTTGGAGGTTGAAACGCCAATTTTGCAACCCATTCACGGTGGCGCAACTGCACGCCCATTCAAAACGCACCACAACACGCTGGATATGCCTTTATATTTGCGTATTGCCAATGAATTATACCTAAAAAGGTTAATTGTAGGTGGTTATGATGGGGTTTTTGAGTTTGCAAAAGATTTTAGAAATGAAGGAATGAGCCGTTTTCATAACCCTGAATTTACGCAAGTAGAGCTTTATGTTGCCTACAAAGATTATAATTGGATGATGGAAATGACTGAAGAAGTCATTGAAAAAATTGCTATTACGCTACACGGAACAACAAAAGTACAAGTTGGGGAGAATATTATTGACTTCCAGCGTCCTTGGAAACGCTTTACAATGTTTGAAGCTATCAAAGAATATACAGGCATTGATATTTCTAATATGAGCGAAAAAGAGATGCGTCAAACCGCTGAATCTATGCATATTAGCACAGATGATACAATGGGAAAAGCTAAACTTATTGATGAGATTTTTGGTGAAAAAGTAGAGCATTTGCTTATTCAACCTACTTTCGTTACTGATTATCCTGTTGAAATGTCGCCACTTACCAAAAAACACCGTTCAAAAGAAGGGCTTGTAGAGCGTTTTGAGGGTATTTGTAATGGAAAAGAAATTTGTAACGCTTATTCAGAGCTAAACGACCCAATAGACCAACGTGAGCGTTTTGAGGAGCAATTAAGTTTGGCAGCACGTGGTGATGAGGAAGCAATGGCAATGGACGAGGATTTTTTACGTGCTTTGGAATACGGAATGCCTCCTACAGCTGGTATTGGCATTGGTATTGACCGCCTGACTATGATAATGACCAACCAAAATTCTATTCAAGAAGTGTTGTTTTTTCCACAAATGAAACCTGAAAACAAGCCTTTGGTAGCTGAAAAAGAGGATTATTTGGCGGTTGGAGTACGTGAGGAATTGATACAAATTTTGCAAAAACTCAATCTCTACACAATTGAGGCACTTAAAAAATCAGAAGCAAACAAATTATTTAATGAAGTTTGTGGTATGAGAAAAAAACTAAAACTCAATGATGTCAAAAATCCTACAAAAGAAGAAGTAGAAAATTGGTTGAAATAAGTAAAATCAATAAAAAGGTTCAAAATCATAAAATTTTGAACCTTTTTGATTATTGGCGAGTGGATATAAATAAAAGCAAGGCTATCATCAAGATTTCGCTAGCCGCCGCAGCAATAACTACTGCTTTAATAAAATTTGTGTCCAAATCATTCCTAAAAATAATAGAACAAATAAGACTAATACCAAGCCCTAGAACTGCCCCTATCACTGCCGTCATCATCCAAGTTGGAATTATTTGGTGTGCGTGATCTGGAATGATAGCAGAATATATGCGCCCAGAGATTGCACCTAACACTACGCTACTTAGCACACCTAACAAAACTATTTTCAAAATAGCTAAAAAAGTTGTCATAAAATAAATTGATTAGAATAAATGTATTTAGTAATTTTCAAATGAAATTGCAAAGTAAATACATCTACTAACAAATGCAAATAATATTTCACTAAATCAAAACATTATTATTTTCTACTGGTGAAATTTCATTGAGAGAATTAAATTTATCCCAATTTCCTTCTGTATTTATGATAGCAAAACGGGCAAAAAGTTCTTCACTGTACCAGCCTACTTCTCTTGTTTTTTGGATAACTTGCTGATGTTGTTTGCTTTTGTAGGCATATTGTGTCATTTTTTCAGTATTTTCCCAAATACTAAACGTAGCTTGCTGAATAAGCGGAACTTCTCCTATACCAACAGAAAAAATCAAACCATCTTTTCCTTGCATATCTTTGCTGGCAGGACGCACAAAACGCCAAAATTGCCATATTTTGGAGAGTTTTATTTTTGCTCTCGTGATGACCACTATTTTACCTTCTGTTTTTTTCTTTGGGTTTGCAAATGGCTCTTGCCCGTCCCATTTGCCGTGAGAACTCAAAGATTCTAAGAAAATATTTTGATAATACTTGCTTTTTTCCTTAAAATCAAGGAAAACTGGGTGATTATTAAAGAAGTTTTGCGCTGCGAGTGGCGTTTCCCACACACATAAGAGCGCATACAAGCCCCAATTAGGAAAAATACTAAAACCGCCATCTCCCCCACTTCCCAAAAGTTTGCAAAAACGCAAACCTGCTACTTTTTTGAGCAAATTGGGCGTTTTACCCATTTCTTTGAAAGCCCACCATTTTGTCCAAAAACCATTATACTCAAAAAAAGACATACTTATCATTGTGCATACATTTATATAGGTGTCAAAAACTATTTTGTTTATGCTTTCATAACGCCTATAAGAGATGTAAGGTTTAAGTATTTTTGTATTATCTTTCTTTATTATCTTTATTTATTATCTTTATTTTTTTCTTTAAATTTCTTCATTTTTTGTGGTTTATATTTTTTTTTCTTATATTTGGCACAAACATTTTACTACTACGCTAAAATAGCAATAATAGAAAATATTTAGAAAATAATATTTAGAAAATATTGACCGTAAATTAAAGACCAACTTACAACCTATATGCAATACAAATCATATCTATTTTCTGCGTTGTTTGCTACCACGCTAGCAGGCACGCTACTTACGTCTTGTGGTGGCTATAAAGCAGGATTGAAAAAATACCAACAGGGCGAGTATGAAAAAGCAATTCCTTTACTAAAAGCGGCTGCAGAAGGCTCAAATGCTGACCAAGCTAACTTTTATATAGCGCAATCTTACCGCAAAACCAACCGTATTCGTGAAGCAGAGGCTTTTTACGCAAAAGTGCAAGACAAAGAAATTGAGATAGTAAAGCCAAAAGGTTTGGAAAATTATCTTGATGACGACAAAGATGATGCTAAAATCTATTATGCCGTTGCCTTAGAAGAGCTTGGCAAGTATGAAGAAGCAAAAGAACAGTACGCTAAATATGAAAAAACAGGTAAAAATCCTATTTTCAAAAAGCGTGCTAAACAAGAACTTGCTAACTTAAAGCAAATTGATGAAATCCTTAAAAAACCTTCTTTTTATGAAGTAAAAAATTTGGAAGCTGTCAATACTCCTGCTTCAGAATTTGGCGCAAGCACTTTTCAAAATAAAATGTATTTTGCCTCTGGGCGCAAATCTGGTACTTTTGGTGCAACTGGCACAAATTATACAGGTATCTATGCCACAAGCATTGCTGGTGGTTTTGATAAGCCTGCTAGTGCGGGTGAAGTTTTTGACCCTGCGCTTGTGGCATCTGGCGTAAATGAAGCTGGTGCTACGTTCTCTCCTGATGGAAAAACAATGGTTTTCGCTCGTGGAAATCAGCAAGGAAAGAAAAAAGGACAAAAAAGTGTAAAACTTTATGTTTCTAACTACATCAATGACAAATGGACAGAGCCAGTTATTATGCCAGGCATTAGTAGTGATGAAGATAGAGCATCTTATAGCAAAAATGAAGGCGGAAGACCAAAATCTGCTGCTTTTGACACCTCTCCAATGTTCTCACCTGATGGAAAAACATTGTATTTCTCTTCTGATAGAGAAACAGACGACAAAGGTGCAAAGAGCTATGGACGTACTGATTTGTACTCTGCAAAACAGAAAAAAGATGGCAGTTGGGGCGAAGTAAAAAATCTTGGTAATGACATCAATACAGAAGGTGATGATATGTTCCCATTTTTGGCTAATGATGGACGCTTATTTTTTGCATCAGACGGACACCCTGGCATTGGTGGGCTTGATATTTATTCTGCCACAAAAGATGGCAAAAAAGTAAATATTGTCAATATGGGCGTTCCTATCAACTCTTCTATGGATGATTTTGCAATGGTTTTTACATCTGATTCTGTTGGTTATCTTTCTTCAAACCGTGAAAATGGTAAAGGAAATGATGACATTTATACTTTCCGCAACACAGAGCCAAAAGAAAGAAGAATTAATTATGCTATTACTTTCAAAACTATTGGCGTAGGACTGGACAAAACAGAAAAACCTTTGGGTGGTGCAGTCGTGAAAATGGTTGATGGTGAAAAAGTTATCAAAGAATTTATTACTAAAAGTGGTGGTTATTCTGATACTATGAAAGTTACTTCAGAAGAACAATTTGCGTATCTTGCCGAAATTAAAGCATCTGCAACGGAAAAATACCTTACAAAACGTGATAAATTCACTATGGAAGGCAGAAAAGTACCTACTGAAATGCTTGTAAGAGCTGTTACTGATACTGTTATCACTATTGAAGTAAGACTTGATGAGTACAATACAACTGGTGGGTCTAAATTTGAAGTAGAAGTACGTTATGCTTTCAATTCAGATGTAGTTGATGAAGTAGCAAAACTTAAACTTAATGATATGGTAAACTTTATGAATGACAACCCTACGCTTAAAATTGAGTTGGGCTCTCATACTGACTCTAAAGGTGTGGACAAAGATAATAATAATTTGGCACAAAGAAGAGCGCAAGCTGCGGTGGATTATATTGTTTCTAAAGGCATTGCACGTGAGAGAATCACGCCACAAGGCTACGGTGAGAGAATACCAAAAACAGTCAGTAAAGAACTTGCAGCACTTTATCCTTACCTAAAAGAAGGTGATAAACTGACAGAACTTTTTATCAATAAAATGAAAGACAAACAACGTATGGACATATTGAATGGTATGAACCGCCGTACAGAAGTGAAAATCACAGGTGCGACAGAATAATTATTAATTTTTGAATAAATAAAAGCCTTTCCAAAGTTTGGAAAGGCTTTTTTATATGGTATTCAACTTCCCGAAAGTTGAAAAAACTTTTGGGAAGTTTTTAATTATCTCATTATCATTACTTGCTTGACAACTTTACTTCCATCTTTGCTAATAATATGCAAAAAATAAACATCATTTGGCAAACCTTCCGTAGAAATAGTTTTGCTAAGTGTGTTTAGTGTAGTTTCACGTACTTTTACTTGGAGTTTGTTGTATAAAATCAACGTGAATTCTTCAACTTTAGCTTCTGATAATACTTCTGATTGCGGTTGCTCCTCACCTGATGCAGATGTTTCTGACGTGCTTTGCATCTTGCTTATTTCTTGCGAAATAGTAATCTCATTGCCTGATGAAGGGTTAGGAGAAACTACAAAATTAGGCGTTTTAGGTGTAGGATTAACAACTCTGCAATTTGGTAAAGCAACTAATGTAAAGAAAATACTACTACTTGAGATATTACAATAGTTTGTAGAAAAAACTTCATAATCACCATATCTTAAAAACCTTACATAACCATTAGCACTTATTTCTGCAAAAGGGTCGGTTGTAGGAGAAGAAGGCGTATAAGCATACGTAGCACCTGTTGCAGGGAATAAGAATGTCATATAATTAATTCCTAACGAAAATGAACGAACCATTATGTAGTTATGAGGTCCACTTGTAAAGTAAACCTGTGGCGCACCTGCTGGAAGACACGCAAAAACCCTACCCAAAGAATTAGGTTGTGGATTTATTGAAGCAACTGGCGTAAGACATCTTACCACTTCAGTAGTTGAACGTGTCCAACAGTTAGAAGTAACTGTTATGGTGAGCGTGTAATTTATACCTGCTACCAGACCACCCAACCTAACGACTGGCGTTCCTTGCCCTGATGCAATAGTAGGACCTCCGCTAATACTCCAAACATAGGAATTAATAGCAGGGTTATTAAGAACATAATAACCACCAGCTGAATTTTGTTTGATTTTAAGCCCGACAGTAGTACTGCCAATGGTTATTGCAGGCGTTCTAAAAAGAGTACTCACCTCATCACAATTATTTTGGTCAGCAGCACAATTTTTACGTACTACAGGCACATTATTTTGCATCTCATCAAATAACCAAGCCGTTTGACGGTCTGTAAAAGCCGTATGTTCCATATTACTAGCCCTTCTTTCTTGTGAAGCAGGATAACCGCTAACTTTTTCTTGTGTGATATAACCACTTGTAGCAGTACGGTTGTAAGCTACTGTATTAGAATAACCACCATTGAAATTAGCAAATGGATTATTTCCAGTATTAACATCTAAGGCAGAATTACGAGGCACAAAACAAAAACCATCTGCAATACTTGCACTTACAGATGCGTTAAATGATATAATACCCAAATCAAAAATAGCAGGCGCACCAGTAGGTAATGCTGCTCTGTATTGACTCGTTGAGGTGATACCTCCAGGCTGCGCATCTAAATTCAAACTAGGAAAAGGCTGATTTAGGGTAAATAATCTTACACTTGCATTGATAGTAATGCCACCCCAAGCCCAACCAAATAAGGTTGTTCTATTGTAAATATTCAAATTTAATACGCTATTAGTGCTACCATTTGCAGCGTTCATATTGAAAGTGTAACCCATTGTAGTAGAGAATGTTCCCCAAGCTATGCTTGTACCTGCACCGCCAGTAGAACTAAATAAACTTGCGCCAGGTGCCACAATACCCAAACCACATTCAGAACCTTGTGAAGTAGCTATAAACTTGTAAGGTGTTGGCAAATTATCTACCATAGGATGATAAACATTTGGTAAAAACGTATTAGAAGTAAAAGTAACTGGATTAAATACTGCAGGTATAGGTGTTAGTGATACGGCACGGTAAGTAAGCATTTCTATTGCCGCCGGAGAATCTGCAAAAGTAGCTAACTGTTGCACTGGTTGCACATAAATACGCAAAAAAGCATCTTGTATAGCTTTTCTTCCCAAATACTGCATAGCCGCAGGGATATTTGCGCCTTGATGCGGGCTGTCGTGGGTGATAAGCAAGCGTGTGTCGTGGATATTGTAGCCTGTCTGACTCTGGTTGCGCACCATTTGTGCCAAACCATAACGAGCTACCAAACCGCCCATACTTATTCCCATTACTACATTTTGTTGTACCACGCCTGCAAGAGGTTGTTTATTTGCATTGACCCACGCCAAAGCATACTGCAATAGCTTTGCATTATTCACAATGCTCGTGCCACCGTGATTATAATCCAAAAATATTAAATCATACTGACCAATAGCACCAGAAAGCTGATTATTGAAATTGAACGAACCACGACTATCAAAATCTAATTGACGTAAAAAGCTACTATAATCATAAGTATTGAAAGGGTCATAACCACCCAAAACAATCAATGGTTTTCTGATTTGTCCTGTTGTGTTGCCATCTGCATAACTAATTTGTAGCCTTCCTGATGCCAAAGAGCCTGCAATACCAACAGGAATAGTGGTAGTAGGTGCAGAAATCTGGTATCTTGCATTGATGCTTCTTTCTGCATTAACAGCAAAATCAGAATTAGCATACAGTTTTTGTCCATCAGAAAAAATAATAACAAACTTGATATTTTTAGGCTCTCCATTTGTCCAAGTGATATTAGCCACATCACCCAATTCATAAGTTTGATAGCCATTATAATCATCAAAATCAGCTAAAATTTTATCTACTTTAGTGTTGGTATTGGTGAAAAATAATTCAGGATTAAAAAAGAATTCAGCAGAAAGAGAAGTAACAATGTGTTGCGTGGGTGCTACTGCAAAAGCCGTTTCTGTCATATAGGGATTATTTAGCAAACCCCTTTTTGTATCACGGACTTCTTGGTTAGTAGTATCTAATTTTAGCCAACCATTACCAAAAGCTGCAGGAAGAACTGTATTGTACTCCACACGCATAATTGGGATTTGTATTTGCGTTCTTGGGTAATTATTAATCACCTCTT
Source organism: Raineyaceae bacterium (assembly GCA_043772375.1). GTDB lineage: Bacteria > Bacteroidota > Bacteroidia > Cytophagales > Thermonemataceae > JANYGM01. Next base: position 10,616 of record JAYVGJ010000243.1, read on the forward strand.
CCACGGATTCTAGTGGTCTGTTGAATGTATTATTTGTATTTACTTCCGCAGATAGCAAACTATAATACAAGGCTTTCCACGTTTGGAAGGTAATAGCCTTATTGCCTGCTTTTCCTTTTAATTCTCCAACATCTACAAGGTTGTAGCCTGCCTCAAATAAAATTCCTGTAGGAATACGAGCGGAGGATTTGTCAAGATTTGCAAAGACAGAATCAACTTTGTCTTTGTAAGGACTTTGTGCAAAAGCATTAGTACATAAAAACAGCAACATTGCCAATATTCCTAGCGTTGTGCGTTGTGCGTTGTGCGTTGTGCGTTGTGCGTTGTGCGTTGTGCGTTGTTATGCAGCTACGCTGCATAAAATTAAAATTCGTCATTGTTTCTTTAGTTTTATGGTTAAAATTTAGAGATATTTCATATCAAAGCGACCGTCTGTAACGGTTACCTTTTTGCCTGTATCTTTCTTTTCAATAGTGAAAGAAAAAGTACCAGCAATGATGTTGTTAGTTTTATCTAACCTTGTGATGATGAGTTTTCCTGTTGATATATATGCACTTTCATCAGAAATGTATTCGGAAAATTCATCTAAATACATAAAGCTAACACCACTATTAGTTAGATTATATTCACCTATTGCACCAATACCACGACCTCCCATAGATATTCCTTCCTTAAAGCGTTTATCTGCATAAATAGTTCCGCTAAGTGACAAACTTCCACCTTCAAAAGTAGGGTCATATATTAGATTTGGGTTTGCTCTTGCAAGTGGGGTATTATCTCTTACAGGTAGCCAGGCTTTTCCGTTTACCATACAGCCAAAAGTGCCTGCGCCTGTCTGTGTGGCGGCTGGTAGGCCTGCGGTACTTGTGGGGTCTTGGGCTGGTTCTACTACTTTGTTGCATTTAGAGCAACCAGCCATTAGTGTAAGCAGGCATACGTATAGCAGCCACGCTTTGCTCCGTGAGGAGATTGGTTTGTACTTCATTTTATTGTTGGTTAAGTATTTCTGTGTTGAAATACTGGCACAAAGGTAAATAATAAAAAAATAATAAACAAGTATTGCTATATTAAATTATTGTTAAGTTTTTTTTCTTACATCAAAAAAATAGGTATTGAGTAGTTTGGTTGATTTTTTGCTTAAATCTTACATCAAAAAACAGTAAAAATGTCACAAAAATAAATTAGGTTGCATCAAAATTGCAATTTTGTTGTCTTTAATTTTTTTGTTATATTTGTGCCATTCATCATTTAAGAATAAATCATCATCAAAA
>JAYVGJ010000244.1:0-6142 GCA_043772375.1 Raineyaceae bacterium
TGGGCGTGGACTGATTAAAATTCCGTTTATGCTTAATCAGACTTTTACAGTGCTTTTTGAGAGCCTTTTTATCAATGAATTGGGGCAGGCGGGAGAAGGTGATGTTTGGTTTAAAACACAACCAATAGATGAGTGGATAGCTACACAACAAAATGCGCAACAGAATGCACAGCAAACTGCTAATCAGGAGGCTTTTGCAGATACGCCTTTTTATGATGGAGTAACCACCTTTGATGATAATGTAATTACTGGTGTAAGTGTTGATACACTAGGAAATGTAATTTTAACCACCACAAATGGTACTTTTTATGCTGATACTACGCTTGTACCACGTTCTCCACGAGATAAAGCTGTAATTATACAAGATAAAAATGGTAATCAATGGGTGATACAACCTAATGGAAGTGTGATATCTGCGCCAGGTGGTGGTTTGCCCCCTAAAAAGAATGAAGATGAAGACATTGCATCAATGATTATTGGTGACCCAGCTAAACCATATTATTTTAGAATTGATACAACAAATATAGCTTCTAAACGTGATACTACTAGGTATTTTACAAATGGGAAGGCTTATTTCATTCAAGATAGTACAATAAATATATCAGTTAGTATTCATAGGATAAATGATGTGAATTTTAGAAGTGATAGTATTACGTGGAAAATGAAAAGAATTCATAGTGTACTCACAACCAATCATTTATTAGCTACAAATATTGATAGATGTAACATTCGTTTATACAATGATTTCACGTATAATGTTAAAGCATATTATAAAGGCAAGGTTATTGCTTATTTTGTGTTGATTATTTATAAAAAACCTGTTGTTGATTTTAAAACTTTAACTGGTTTTGATGGTGAGTTTGGTTTTGATGATGGGCATAGATTTAGTAACAATGCCATAAGTCTTAGAAATGACTATCTTTCATTTCCAATATATGGTAAAAAAGACCCTTATTATGCTTCTAATGTATTTATTACGCCTAATCAGAATATATCATTAAAAATAAATGTTTTAGGTATCAAAGCAGCAGAAAAATCTAAAAATTTTATTCTGAAATTTGTAAGAAGTAAACCTTCTATAAAAATGAATAATCTTGCTTTAGATACATTATATATGAATTATCAAGATATTATTGCTAATCCCAATATAGGAATAGAGGTAACAAGTGTGATCACGGATAGTTTGTATAGAACATTTGAAACTATTGCAGTCTTGGATTATAAAAATAAAATTATAGGACAATTGCGTTTATATTGCAGAGAAATACAAGAGAAAAAAATTATTTTTATTTACGTAGCACATCAAAGAACAAAAATAGGGTCAAAAGATATACCAGATTATCCCAGAATTACTGAAACTCAAATCTTAACTCATTTGAATGAAAATTCACATAATCAATTATATATCAGATGGATGAAAGAAACAAGAACACAATTATTAGGTCAAAATAATCAAAATTATGCCGTAATAGATAGTATTGATATAACAGACTTGAAAACTACAGATAGCTTTTCTAATGAAACCACAGCACTAAACACTTTAAGAAACGCTTATACAAAGCTAACAAATAGCAATAATGCAAGTAATGGAGGAGTTGAATTTAATAAATATAAATATTCAACTTCAACCAATGGACAAGTGGATTTTTATTTCATTACCAATATTCCTATTTCCATAGCAATAGATGATGACAAAACAAAAACTGGTTATGTGGCAGGAGTACATGTCATAGGTGGTAATAATGGTGCATTATTTGATAGGGGAGATGTACGAGTTACTGCTCATGAATTGGGGCACGCTTTAAATTTAGAACATTCATTTAAAGGTGTAAAGGACAGAGACATTGCAAACGCAAATAGAAAAATAGCCAAAGCAACAACAGAAAATTATATGGACTATGACAACAATAAAAAAATGTGGTTCTTATATCAACTAAAAAAACTAAAAAAATGAGAAAAATAATATTACTTTTTTTAATTATGTCACATTATTCCTATGGACAAGATACAACACTCACGAAAAGACAGTTAATATTGCTTGATATACTGCAAAATAAGCGTATGCCTAATAAAGAACAAGTGAGTGTATCTTTTGATGACAATGGGAAGTTTTTATTTAAAGACTACCAGCATCCTCTTATCAAAAATGAAATAATACGTTTATTGGATACAAAATGGACAGAAAAAGAACTTAACGCATACGCAAGTGTTAAGGAAAAAAAGCCTAAATATTTGGATGTAACAACTAAATACATTCTCAAAAAACAACCTAATAGGTCATATCAAGAAGTTTATGATAGTTTAGCACTAAAAGAATTAAATGAAAATAAGAAAAACTTAATAAAAATAGGCTTAGGTGTTCAGAGTGAAATAATACAACTGGCTGGTTTTTTATATTTACGAGAAAGTATTTCACTATTAAAAAAAGGGATAAAAATACCAGAAAGGTATAATATTTCTTTTACAAAATTGGCTCTTGCTCGTATGGAAGTAGAGCCTTATTATAGTGAATTGCTCCAAACATATAATCCAGAAAATATAATAAAAGGCAAAAATATACTCAGTAAAGAAATTATTGAGCTTAATGTCTATGCGTTACGTTATGTAGGTACACAAAAAGCATTACAACAACTTGAAAAATGGTTATACATAGAAAAAGATTGTGATGATAATGAAATAGTTACTGAAACAGAAATTACAGCTGCAATAACCTATACTACTATACCTAAACAAGCAGTTTTTGAATTAAGTAAATATGAGTTTCCTGTTATATATGATTATAAAAATAAAGATAAAAATGTTTTCAGTAGATTTAATGAGAGAGATTGTAGAGGTATTAGCCGTTGTATAAATAATGATGATATAAATTTTGTAAAAAAGTATTTTAAGGAAAATAAAGGAAAGCTAAAAGTGGCTACTGATTTGGATAATTTTTAATCAAAATCCCGTTTATGCTTAATCAGACCTTTACGGTACTTTTTGAGAGTCTTTTTATCAATGAACTCGGGCAGGCTGGAGAGGGGAAAGTTTGGTTTAAAACCAAACCTATTGAGGAATGGATAGCAGAAAATACGCCACCAATTTCGGAGCAACCTATTAGTTTTATGGATTTTGAGCCAAATACAGTAGGTTTTCCTGTGGTGATAACTGGAATAGTGGTTTTGCCCAATGGTCAGGTTACTGTTGTAACGCCCAATGGTACTTTTTTAGCTGATACCACGATAGTACCTCGTCCTGTGCTTAAACCAACAGTTATTGAGGACAAAAACGGCAATCAGTTTATTGTTCATCCAGATGGAACGGTTACGAGTTTAGGACAAGCAGGTTTTATCCCAAAACCAATGACAACAGAAGAAAAACTAGATAAAATACGTAGGGGGCTTTATTTGGAGGCTTTGAAGGATTATAAAACGCAAATAGAAACTTATTATACGGCTAATAATATTGCTATTCCTACTCGTGAACCAAGAAATCACAACAAAAATATCATTATTGACCTACCAGAATGTATTGGCACAGAAGCAAACGAAATCAAAGATAATTTTTTAGCCATAAAAGATAATGTTAATAAAAAAGAATTGCGTGAGAATAGTTTAAAACGTATATTAGGGACAAGTAAGAAAACTACACTTGATGCTTTGGCACAAACTGCACTTACTAATCTAAGTGCAAGAGTGAAAATTACAGAAACGGAATTTAGGCAGTTTTTGAGTACATTGCAGTTTAAAACTGAAAAAGATAGTATTTGTGGAGAATTAGGTGGTTTATCTGGGGGGGATAAATCTTTTGTGAATTTTGAAACAATGGATGGTTTTGATGGTGAGTTTGGTTTTGATGATGGGCATAAATTTGTGGAAAAAGGAGTAGTAGGGTTAAATAGCTCATATGGTAGTTTTACTTTGAATGGTAATTTACATAGAATTTCTAATTTATTTGTTATACCCAATCAAACAGTAAAACTTAAAATTAGTTTAAAACTCAATAATGCTAGAAAAGACCCAAATTTTAAACTGAAATTTGTAAGAAGTAAGTCATATATTGAAATGAATGGTAGTAGTACTGATACCATACATAAAACGTTAGCAGAGTTGGAACTTAACGCTACCTTAGATGTAAAAGTAACAAAAATAATAAGTGAGAACTTGACAACATTTGAAAGCATTAAAATTTATAATAATAAAAATATTTTAGTGGGTCAAATAAATATCTATTGCAAAGAAGTTGTGGAGCGAAAGATAGTTTTTATTTATGTAAATACTGGTACTGGATACCCTAGTGTTACAGAAGATGCTATACTAGAACATCTAAATACTAAATCTCATAATCAGTTATTTATCAAATGGGTGAAAGAAACACAAACAGAATTAGATTATAATGCGTTGGGAAACAAGTTTACTGTTTTGCGTAGAATGGATTTAACGAGAGTTTCCAATCCTTTTTCTACACCTAGTGGTAGTTTAGGTAATTTGGTGGGTTTATACAGACTTAGAACTGGTGGTATAAGTGGCGCAAATTTTAGTTATTACAATAAAAATTATGCTTCTGATCAAATCAATTTCTTTTTTGTTACAGACATTGAAATTGGTGTAGGAGGCACAATGTATCAAGCACCAACAGATTATAAAGGTGGAGTTCATCCAGTAGGCAATTATGGTGCAATATTTAGACAAGTATATAGTGATAGACCTGGGGTTAGGAATGTAGCACACGAGTTGGGGCACGGATTAGGGCTAGAACATACTTTTTTAAACCCTGGGGAATCTGATAATGCAAAGATAAAGATAACTATGCGTGAAACAAACAATTACATGGATTATAAGAATGATAAGAAAGTATTCTATTTACATGAAATAAAAAAAGCCCAAAGATAAAAACATGAAAAATCTAATAATGTTATTTTTGATTTTGATTTTGTCAAAGCTGTGCTATGCACAAGACAGCACTCTGACAAAGAAACAAAAAAGTATTTTTGAAATACTTAAAAATAAGCGTATGCCTAAAAATAGTGGGGCACAAATTAGTTTATTTAGAGGGGAAAATCCTAGCACTCTTTTTACTGTGGAAGACTATGACCATCCAATACTTAAGAAAGAAGTGGTGAGGTTATTATCTCCTAAATTCACAGACGAAGAGTTAAATGCATTATCAAGAAAATATATCAACCCACAAGACATAGACAGATATACCAAGCAAGTGTTAAAAATACATCCTCATAGGGTTTATAAGCAAGTTTATGATAGCATTGTATCAAGCAGAATGAAAATAAATATATCAGAATTCTTAGAACAAGGGGCAACCATAGACCGAGAAACAGTAGAGTTAGCAGGTTATTTATACCTGCGTGAGGCTATTCCTTCTCTCCAAGAAATTCTGAAAAAAGGAAATAACTGGTATGCAAAGTTAGCATTAGCACGTATGGAAGTAGAACCTTATTACAGTGAAATATTATTAAGGTATGACCCAGTAACTATGACCAAAAATATAAAAGTATTGTACAAAGATAGCATTAAATCAACTGTTTATGTTTTTAAGTACTTGGCAACACAAGAAGCACTACAAAGAATAGAGAAATATTTGTATATGGATAACCCTTGTGAGGATAGTCTTATACCAGATGAATATCCTTCTACTACTTACACTACAATAGCAAAACAAGCTATTTTTGAGCTACAAAAGGCTAATTTCCCTGTGGTTGTAGTTTATGGTCTTAAAGATAAAGAAACTAGATTAAGGTTTGATAATTACAATACTGATGAAGAATTATTGTCGCTTGATGTAAATACTATTGGAACAAGTAGAAATATAAACGAAGTAGATATACAGTATTTTAAAAAATATTTCAAAGAGAATAAAGGTAAAATAAAAGTTAATAAATATTGGTACTGATATTCAAGGAATTACCGTTAATGCGCAAGGTCAAGTTATTTTGACTACCACAACAGGAGGTACTTTTTTGGCTGATACTACGCTTGTCCCCAAACGTCCACGAGATAAGGCACTTATTATTGAGGATAAAGATGGCAATCAATGGGTGATAATGCCTAATGGAAGTGTGGTAGCAGCTCCTCACGGCGGTTTGCCCCCCAAATACAATTATAGTGATGACAAATTAGATGCCACAGACAGTTTAAGGGTAGATTTT
>JAYVGJ010000245.1:0-11948 GCA_043772375.1 Raineyaceae bacterium
ATCTGGTGTAAGCGCAATTAAATTGGGTTTTAGAATAGTATCAATCAATTTCAGGGCTTCTAAAACTGTTTTTAAATCTGCTGGAGAGATTTGTTTAGATGCAAGACTGTCGTTTGCCATAGCAATAATTGGTTTTTTGGTTAAGTAACTTAATTAAATTATTCAAATGTAACACTCATTTATTATAAAAACAAATTTATTTTACATTATTTTTAATACAAGTTTATTAAAGTTGAACTTTTATTATTTCTCCTTTTGAAGTTAGGTTTTTTTTTGTTATTATTTAGACAAATAAAAGCGCAATTTTTCCTCTTTGTAGATGTAGGAAAATGTCATTTTTTGTTCATTTATTTCTTCTACAACCACAAGAATTTTAAAATCTTTAATATTAAAAGTAATTGTCTTTGTTTTTTCATCAAAAGTCCACTGATTTTCTCCTAAAGAGATATTATTAAGCTGAAAATCTAGTTTCCCATCTTTGTCAAAGCGGATACTAGTGTTCAAGAGCTTGTCTTTAATCTCTTGCAATATTTTTTCTTTCATAAAATCTGGTATTATTTTCTCGGCAATTTTAACACTAGGAATGATGTCTTTTGCAAAATTAACGGCAATTTCAGCGTGAGGAACGTCAAGTTTATCAACTTTCCAGTTACCAATAAGATGACGTTTAGTGCCAAGAATCATATCACAAGACTGGCACAAAATAGCTACAAGAGCTAGAAGAAAAGCAAACTTTTTCATAATAATAGCGTTAAAATAGTTGAAAAATTGATGTAATATTTTTGTAAAAACAACGTAACTCGTAATTCGTAATTCGTAATTGAATTTATTGCACTAATTTGGTTAATTTTTTACCAAAAGAGGTAATAATATTTAGTTTATTTTGGTTATAAAAGAGGTCTATTTTATAAGAACTTTTAAACGGTGGCACTAAAATATTTCCTTTGAGGTCAAAAAGATAAGAAAAGCCTGCCATTTTGTCTGTTACGGCAATTATTTCGTTTCCTTTGAGAGAAAAATACTGTATTTCTTTGTCATTTTTGGAAGAAAAATCAGTTTCAAAAACCAAAGTTTCATTCTCATCAAGCAATGCAAGTTTAGAAAAATCTTGACGAACTATTAAAAAGTTGGTATTAGTATTATTTTTTATTAGTTTGAAAGTTGCATTATTTGAAGGTAGGAGTAATTGTTTTTTATTGATAATTTTTCCTTCCAAATTAAAGCTAATAAGTTCTCCCAAAGTAGAAATAGTTGTTAGAATTGTTTTCTCTGGGTTTATACCTTTTTTTATAAAGATATTCGTGTTAATTTTCGTGTCTAAATCAACAGAAATTTTGCTTAAAAATTCTCCTTTTCTGCTGAAAATTTGCACTTTTCCGTTATCTAACAAGAAAATTAAATAATCTTTTTGTGCAATTTTGATATGATTGGGAGCTTGTGAACTACGACTGCCTAACTTTTTAGGATTCCAACCTTCTAATTTTTTACCTTGTTTGTCCAGAAGATAAACATCACCATTCTCCAAAACAACACAAATTCTATAATCTTTATTTTGCTCGTAATCAAAGACTTGTAAACTCTTAATTTTGATTTCATCAGCAAAAATAACAGGAAAATTAGCTACTTTTTCACCTTTTCTGTCTAGCAAATGTACTCTATTTTGGGTAGCAAAAAGGTACTGTACTTTTTTATTATTCAGAATATCCACCTGAAAAACAGGGCTTACAAGCGGGCTATCTGTATTTTTAGACCAAATCATTTGCCCTTTGTCAGAAAGAAAATGCACAATGGCTGCATCATCTTGCACGAGAATATTTATTTGTTTGTCTTTGTTTTGCGTGCTAAAAAGTACCGTTAGTTCACTTAAATTGTTCTCAAAATCAGCCGTAAATTGGGGAATAAGTTTGGTTTTTTGAGTATTTTTTGCTACATTTTGAGTATTTTTACTTAAAATCAGAAGTGTTTGTAGCTCTGTTTGTGGTTTTGGATTAATAATTTGAAAAGAAATTAGCGGAAAAAGTGTACGAAAATCACTATTTTCTTGCATTACTTTTTGCGTACTTTGATTAGCATTTTGTAGCCAAATATCCCATATTTGATTAGTATTCAAAAATACTCCAAATTTTTGAATATCTTGAGAAACGTCATATAAAGCGTTTTGAGCTACATTTTTACTAATTACTTCTTCATTCTCAATGGCATCTAATAGGAACTTCATTGTATTAAAATCACTCGTAATAGCAACAACGTCAGTAGAAATTGGCACATAAAAGGCTTCAGAATAGCCTAAAAAGGATTTTCCTAGCAAAATTGAAGGAAATTCTTGTGTATTTAGGTATCTTATATGATTTTCTTTATAAATTTCACCCGCATTTTCAGTATGTTTTGTTTGATTTTGCTGCATTTCATCTAAAATTTTGAGCATTGCAACTTGATTTTTGGTATGAATAAGCAAAATTTTTCTTGTATTATTCCTAGAATTGTCTGCAGAAATACTTTCAGAATTCTGTAAGATACATTCGTCTATTTCTGTACCTAAAGTCTTGAAAAATTGGTCTATAAAAGCTATTTTAGTATGTTTTGTGAGAATATCAGGTTGCGAATTTTTGAAATAATCTTTTAAATCTTCTTGCATTTTGGAAGGATTATCAAAATTTATTCTTGTAAGTATTGCAGTTTGTTCTGGAATGTATTTTTTTAGGATAAATTTTCCTGCTTCTTGTCTATCAAATACCTTCAAAAAAGGTGTATTTTGTGTGTTATTATTATCATTTTGAGGTTTAAAACTACTCATCAAACCACTGATAACTATATTATTATCATTAAAATTAGCTTTCATTTTAATAACATCAGCCAGTACCAAACTAAACGGGTTTTCAGTTGTATTTATTGAAGTATTTTCTTTATTTTGAAAGAGTTTTGTAAAATCATTCCAAAGAGGAAGATTAACAAAAAAAACATCTTTGGAAAGTCCAACAGGCGTGCTTATTTCTTTGAAATTATCTTGAATAAAAATTGTACTTTTCTTAGTTATAAATTGCCTTATTACATCTTCTATTAAAAAATGAGACGAAGTAAAAACCAAAAAATCTCCCAACAAAACAAAAGAAAAAGTACGGTTGTTTTGGCGGTCATTTAATTCTTCTATAATTAGTTTTTGATAGTTTGTAGTAGAATAAAGATACTTTTTGCTTTCTTTCAAATCATTAAAAGTAGTTTTAATAAAGGTTTCTTTTTCTATTTTATTAACAGGAATATACAACAAAAAACCACTTTCTTGGTTTGGCGCAACGAGAAAAGAAATAGTAATATTTTTATTTTGTAGAAAAGTTTTTGCGTCTTTAATTGCGAGTAGTTCTTTGCAGTTTTGGTGAAGTTTTTTGAGTACATTTACTTTCAAAAAATCCTGAAAAATAGTTTTTTTTGATAATTCGTCAAAACTATCATAAAAATTTGTAGTTTGCCATACGAAAAGTGTGTTTTGAGGTAAAATTTCCCAGACGTTTTGCTTGGTGTTTTTTGCACTATTTGCCCAAAAACTTACACCAAAAAGCAAGCAAGTGGCAAAAGCAATAATAAAAAAGGTACTATTTTTGCTTAACTCTTTTGAAAATGTATTTGGTTTCATTTTTTTGTTTTCTAGTGTTTATAAATTTGCTCAAATATAGCAAAATCAACTTAAAAATATAAAATAATTTCTCTAAAAATTTTACACTAATAATTTATGTAACTTATGGAAAATAGACAAGAAAACTACTTAGAAATGCCAGAAAATGTATTAGAAAATGCTGTTTTGCCTAACAAAATCAGTGTTTATCCTACAAAAGATGGTTCAAATACGCTTAGAAACCCACTTTTGAATGATACGTATCATTCAAGAGACGGCGCAGTTGCGGAGGCATTGCACGTATATGTGGGGGCAGGGCTTGCGCATACTTTAGCACAAAAACATCAAATTAGGCTATTAGAAATAGGTTTTGGAACGGGTCTGAACGCCTTGATGAGTTTGCAATATGTGCAAAATCAGGCAGAAAATGAAATAAATAAAATGAATACTGATTTTAGTGTGCATTATGTTGGTTTAGAGCCTGCTCCGCTTGACTATGGGCTTATCAAAAAACTTGGCTACATTGAAAAAATCAATGCTCAAAGGCTAGAAACGCATTTTCGTATGATGCACGAGTGTGAAAATGAGGCGGAAATAGAACTTTCTGAAAACTTTTTTTTCCAGAAAAAACAAACACAACTGGCTAAATTTACTACTAAAAACCTCTTTGATTTGGTTTATTTTGATGCTTTTGCGCCCAAAGTACAGCCCGAACTTTGGACTATTGACGCACTTGCGCACCTGCACGGGCAGATGAACACGCAAGGCGTAATGGTTACCTACTGTGCAAAAGGTCAGTTTAAACGTGATTTGAGGGCTATTGGCTTTGAAGTAGAGCGTTTGCCAGCACCCAAAGGCAGGCAGGAAATGACAAGAGCGGTGAAGATTTAGTGAAATAGTGAGTAGTGAAATAGTGAGTAGTGAAATACATTGTACTTTGTATTTCACTACTCACTACTCACTACTCACTATTTTACTACTCACTAAGAATTGTATTTTTCTAGTACGAAATGAATAGATTGGTACATTTTCTTACTACATTCTATCATTTGTGTGTTGTCAGCAAAGATAAGTTTTTCAATATCTTCTTCTGTTTGTGGTTTTGGGTTAATTTTTCCTTGTGCCTGCAAGACGTACCAATAAGTTTTTTTGAGCAAAAACTCACCATTTTGCCTATAATTATGGTAGGTTTTTGCTATTTTCCCTATAATTTTAGCATCAATATTTGTTTCTTCTTTGATTTCACGAATGGCGGCTTTTTGGGGCGTTTCTCCCGCATCAATTTTTCCTTTTGGCAAATCCCACGACTTGCGGCGGTACATCAAAAGTATTTTTTCTTGGTGCAAAACCACGCCCCCAGCCGCTGAAATGATTTTAAAACTATTTTTAAAGAATTTTCTGAAAGTTATTTTATCATTGATGCTAATAAAAATCTTGTCAATTCCTGTATTTTTTGCAGTTTCTAACCACACAATAAGGTTTTTGATTTCTGCAAAAGGCATATTCAAAAGAAAAACAACGCGTTTGAAGCTATCAAACTTGATAGTTTCAGACTTAGTAGTTTCAGACGTGCTAGTTTCTTTATTTTCACTAGAAAAATCTATTAACTGATGTACGTTATTTTCTGCTGGGCTGATGCTTTTTTCAGTAGAATAGATTTTGAGAGGAATATTATTAATAAAAAGATTCATTATTTAATTATTTTGTAGTAGGAAATCAAAGTACAATTTTACGAAAAAACTTCATAAAAACATCAAAAAAATAATAGAAAGTAAAAGAAAAAAAGAAGAATAAAAAATTTTTATCAAATATTTGCTCAAAAGTATTTTTTGTGTTACTAAATTATTATATTTACGGTTAAAATCTATTCTAATAATTTTCTACAATACAATATAACTTCAATTTAATATGAAACAACTAATACAACGCACTAAGCATTTATTGCTTATGATGCTGATAACATTTGCAACATTAGTACAAGCGCAAGTAGCTACTAATTATAACTTTGCAAGCTCCGCAGGTACTTATGTATCTATTACAGGCGGAACTGTACTGGGAACTCCTACAAATGATGACCAAAGTTTTGGTTCTGGTGCAGCTTTTCCAATAGGTTTTACTTTTTCTTATTCAGGTGGGTCTTATACTAATTTTGCGCTTAATACAAATGGTTTTATAGCACTTGGTACGAGTGCTACCACCACTATTTCTAGCTCTTATAATGCCATAAGTTCTGGTATTTCTAATAATATTATTGCTGCTTATAATGGAGATATACAAGGATTAGCTACAACAGGTGAACTAAGCTACCTTACTACTGGTACTACTCCTAACCGTATTTTGGTGATACAGTGGAAAAATTATGCACACTATCCAAGTGGTACGGCAGGTAATGGTAACTTTAATTTTCAGATAAGACTAGCAGAAACGTCTAATGTAATTAGTACAGTCTATAATTCATTTGCAGGTACGTCACTAAAAACATTGCAAGTAGGTTTGAGAGGAGCAAGTAATACAGATTACAATAATAGAAGTACCTCTACTGATTGGAGCGCAACAGTAGGCGGCGCAACTAATGCAGCTACTTGTACAACTAGTACAACTGTTTTTCCTGCAGATGGTCAAATTTTTACTTGGACTCCTGCTTCTTGCATAGGGGTTGCTGGACTTAATGCTACGGCAGTTACTACGACAACTGCTACACTTAATTGGAGTACCAACGCAAGTGCAGTAGGAGGGTACAATGTGCAATATAGAGTGGTTGGTGCGCCTACCTTTACGGCTTTTGCAGGAAATCCTGTTACAGTAGGCACTTCTGCAAATGTTAGTGGGCTTAATCCGTCTGCTACCTACGAATTTCAGGTACAATCTATATGTGCGGGAGTTGGCAATACAAGTTCTTTTTCAGCCAGCAATAATTTTACTACCGCTTGTGCGCCTGTCAATGTTTTTCCTTATTTTGAAGGTTTTGAAGGGATAACGGCAGATGGGGATTTGCCTAATTGTATGGCAAGAACAAGTAATACACTTTGTCTTACTTACACTGCGGCGCAAACAACTGATAACCGTATTCCCCGTACTGGTGCCAAATTTGGCTCTTTCTTGTATAATACGGTTGTCGGAGGAAATTATTTTTATTCTGCGCCATTAGCACTCATTGCTGGAAAAACCTATGATTTTTCTACTTGGTATGTTACTGACGGTCTTGCTGGCTGGACGACCTTAGATGCTTATGTTGGTCCTAATCAAAATCCTACTGGGCTTGTAGCTATTGCGGGAGCAACGGTTTCTGGTCCAACCAACACAACTCACCAGCAATTAGCAGGTTCTTTCGTTCCAACCACAACTGGTACTTATTACGTGGCTTTGCGTTGTGTAGCTACTTTTCCACCTAATTACTTGAGTTTTGATGATTTGTCCGTTATTTCTCCTTGTGTGGGTGCGACTTTTACAACGCTTACACTTCCTGCAGGGTCCACTACAATAGCATATAATCAAACCATTGCTGCAACTGGTGGGGTTGCTCCTTATACATTTAGCGTAACCAATGGTATTTTACCTGCTGGGCTTGTATTAAATGTAAATACTGGCGTAATCTCTGGTACACCAACAACAGTAGATATCAATCCACCTACTTTCACAGTGACTGTTTCTGATGCGACAAGTTGCACAACCAACAAAACATATAGCATTACTGTTACTGGGCTTCCTTGTACGACTATCACTGTAACGCCAATGACAGTTCCTACGGCAACTTTGGGGGTTTTGTACCCTGCAACTGCAGTGCAATTTGCGGCTAGTGGTGTGGCAGGTGCTACTTATACTTATTCTATTGCATCTGGTATATTGCCATCTGGTATGAGCCTTACTGCTACAGGCACTAACGCTGGTCGTTTGACTGGTACACCAACAAGCGTACCAGCTTCTCCACTTATTACTGTTAAGGCACGTATTACGACAGGACCTTCTGCAGGTTGTTTTGGAACGGTTGATGTAATTTTAGTTGTTAATTGTCCTCCAATGATACTTACGCCTACTACTATTTCTGATGCTGTTATCAATGTACCTTATACACAAAGTCTTTCTGCTACCTATGCTGGTGCAACTGGAGGATTTACTTATACTGTTACGGCTGGAGCATTGCCTCTGGGCTTTACACTTAGTAGTGCTGGTGTGCTTGCTGGCACAGGATTAGCACTTTCTACTCCTGCATCAATAACAATAAAGGCAACAAGGGGAAACGGCTGCAATGTTTCACAAACTTATACTTTTGGAGTTGTTCCTGTAATAGCTGCGCCCATTCAACTTGACCCTATGCAAATAAGTTCTAGCTCGTTTAGGGCAAGATGGCAACCTGTGGCAAGAGCGGTGAAATACCGTTTGTATGTGGCTTCTTCACCTAATTTTGATGGTGGTTCTTTTGCTATTGGTTATGTAGGTCTTGCGGTGTTGGGTGATACTTCTATTTTGGTACAGAACCTAAAACCAGACACGAAATATTACATTCAAATAACGGCTATTAGCTCTGCTGATGAGATTTCTCCTTATTCTAATCTAAAAGATGCTACTACTTTGAGTGCTATTACTGGTATTGATAATACGCTTTCTAACCAAGTGAAAGTTTCTCCAAACCCAAGTAAAGATAAATTTTTAGTTGATTTTGGTACTTTGAATTTAGGAAAAACTACGGCTCGTGTGTATGATGCACAAGGGAAACAAGTTTTTTCTTCTGAAACAAGCGCAAATGCTAGCGGAAACGCTAATCAAACTACTATTCCACTAGGGAATATGGCAAATGGTATTTATTTACTAGAAATTACTTCTAATAAAGGACGTATTTTGAAACGCCTTGTAAAAGAATAAAAGCCCCTAACCCAAAGGGGAATAGAGACAAAATACAAGCACAAAAACAATAGCCACTCAAATTTGAGTGGGTTTTGTTTTGTAAAAAAATAGGTATCAATTTTTTGTATTTATTCGTAATCCCTAATTGATAATTCGTAATTTGTAATTGAATTACTTGTTTCCTATTTCACTTTTTAGCCTTTTTTCCATTTTGATACAAAGATTTTCCATATCCATAGCCATTATTTCGTCATTTGTGGCGTTTCTGATAGTGTCTGCAAGTCCGTTGATAATTTCTATACAAAAGCGTTTCATCTCGTGAACTTCCATATCTTTTGTCCAAAGGTCTATCTTTACAGTGCCAGTTTCCCAGCCGTCCCAAAGTGCCAAAGACATAGCTTTAGCTTTTTCTGCACCTTCCACAGGTTTTTGTGTGGCTTCCCATTGAATAGTATCACAAACATTGTGTTGGTCAAGCAAAATATCAAGCGTTATTTTTTCGTTACGCATATTTAGTTATTAGTTATTTTATTACAATTAAATTTTTTATCATAAAAATCAAAAGAAATATCATTTTCTAAAATATTATTATCTATATTATCAACAATGTAGTTTCTTTCATCAAAAATAATATTGTCATTATAATCCCAAAGAATGGCAGTAGAGCAACGAGTGCCATATTCTGGGCTTTTAATAAACATTGGAGAAAGTGTTTTTTCCCATTCCATAGGTACGCCAGTATTGGGAAGCACAGTAGCAGGTGTAACATCATTCATAAAATTAAGCAAAGAAGTAGTATCTAAATCTTTGTTTTTGATATATCCAGAAAGTTTTTCTTTACCTCGTGTTACTTTTTCCCATTCTGTATTAAGCAAATGATTACTCAAACCATATACACCACTATGTAGCGTCTTAATGATTTTTTCTTGATTAGAATAATACATCAAATTATCTTTATCTGCTACCAAAAGATTAAAGCCATTATATTTTGTTGCTTGAAATTGTGTTCTAAACAAATAACTAAGCGGGTCTCCACCATTTAGAAGATAATTTTTTGTCAAAAGCCCTCTTGAAAGTGCATTTTTGTTAATATTTGTCCCATCTCTAAAATTGGTGAGGGCAGAAAAATAGCCCTTTTTATTGATGCCTAGCCAAGTACCACCTGCCAGAAGGTCTTTACCTGCCAAAACATCAGTATTTTCTTCCCAAAAATGCGCTTCTTGCGTGTTTCTGTTATAAAATTCATCTCTATTTGCCACCAAAATAAGTTTATATTTTGGGTGCGTTTTGTAAGCAAAAAGTAGTAAACACATTTAAGAATAATAAATATTTTTTTGATTTTGTAAACTTTCGCAAAAGTACAAAAATAAAAGCATTTTCGCAAAATATTGATTGTATATTAAGATTAGCGTAACCTTTCATTATTTTGTGATGGAATTTTACTAAAAAACAGCCTTGTAAAACTAGACAAGAAAGCCCTTTAATATGGCAAAAATACATTAAATCACAATAAAATTCTTTGTTCTACTGATATTGCAGAATAATATTTTGTTTTTTTTCTAAAAAAATTTGGAAAGTACATTTTTGTTATATACATTTGCACCGTGTTAATAAGAAACACACTGCTTAATAAAAAAAATCAATTATCTAATAACCCAACCTCAATGAAAAAGTTTCTTTTGTCAGTATCAGTTGCCGCAGTAATGTTTTCTTGCCAAAAGCAAGAAGAATTCACAGGAATCCCTGAAGTGAAAGATGTTAAAGGCTCTTCTGAAACTGCTATTACTCGCAGAAATTGCGTTTCTCACGAACTCTTAGAGAAACAAATGGCTGAAAACCCTGAATTAGCTGCAAAAATGCAGGAATTGGAACGCTTCACAAAAGAAGTTTCACAAGACCCAAATGCTCGTATTGTAAATGGTGTACTTGAAATACCTGTGGTTTTCAATGTTATTTACAAAACCGCCGCTGAAAATATTTCTTTGGCACAACTACAGTCGCAAATTGATGTTTTAAATGAAGATTTTCAAGCAAGAAATGCAGACTACAACACAGCTAATAATCCTTTCTCTTCTGTTAGAGCAAACATTGGTTACAGATTTGTACTAGACCAAGTGTTTAGAAAATCTACAACAAAAACTTCTTGGGGAACAAATGATGCTTGTAAAAAAACAACACAAGGAGGTTTAAATCCTACTTCTCCTACTACAAAACTAAATCTTTGGATTTGTACAATTGGTGGTGGTATCTTGGGTTACGCACAATTCCCTGGTGGTAGCTCTGCAACTGATGGTGTTGTATTTGACTCTAGATATACAGGAAGAACTGGTACAGCTACTGCACCTTTCAACTTGGGTAGAACTGCTACACACGAAGTAGGACACTGGATGAACTTACGTCACATTTGGGGTGATGCAGCTTGTGGTAGTGACCTTGTTTCTGACACTCCTACACATGATAGTGCTAACTTTGGTGTTCCTGCAGTAGGACACAGAAGCACTTGTTCTGGTACGCCTCTAGAAATGTATATGAACTATATGGATTACACAGACGACAGAGGAATGTATATGTTCTCTTTGGGTCAAAAATCTAGAATGGACGCTTCTTTTGCCGTTGGTGGACCAAGAGCATCTTTCAGATAATCAATACTAATAGTTATGAAAACAAAAAGCCTTTCCAAAGTTTGGAAAGGCTTTTTAATTCCCAAAAAAATCTATACAGAAACCGCAAATTTTTCTTTCACTTGCATCACTATTTTATCATAATATGCTTCATATTTTGGTAAAATATTCGTAATATCAAATGTTTTTGCGTGTTCTAACGCATTTGCTTTAAATTTTGGTAAGTTTTCATCTTTCAAAATAAATAAAGTGTTTTTTACCATATCCTCAATATCTCCAACATTACTCAAAAAACCTGTAACGCCTTGCACATTTAATTCAGGTATTCCGCCTGTATTAGAAGCTATCAAAGGTACTTCACAAGCCATAGCCTCAAGAGCAGCAAGTCCAAAACTTTCTTTTTCTGATGGCATCAAAAACACGTCAGCCACAGACAAAACCTCCTCAACAGCGTCCAATTTACCTAAAAAATGTACACAACGCTCCACATTTAACTCTTTGCAAAGTTGTTCTATCTTTACTTTTTCTGGTCCATCACCAATAAGAATGAGTTTTGCAGGGATAATCTCCTTCACCTGCGCAAAAATACGCACAATGTCGCCAATACGCTTCACTTTCCTGAAATTAGACGTATGAACTAGCAGTTTCTCATCATTTGGACAAATAGCTTTCTTAAAATGGTCTTTCTTTTGTTTCTTAAAACGCTCCAAATCAATGAAATTAGGGATAACTTCTATTTCCTTTTTGATGTCAAAATGCTTATAAGTATCTCTTTTCAAATCAGCAGAAACAGACGTAACACCGTCAGATTGATTGATACTAAACGTAACCACAGGCTCATAAGATGGGTCTTTGCCTACAAGCGTAATATCCGTTCC
>JAYVGJ010000246.1:0-2675 GCA_043772375.1 Raineyaceae bacterium
AACTTTGGGTTTGTTGGCAGCAAGTGCAGCAACAGCAGGCACAACTGGTGCAGGTGGTTCTATATCACCGCTTCCAGTTGTAGGCACAACTGCAGGAATAAGAAGTCCCTCACTAAACTTAAATTTGCCCTCCAAACTGATACTTTTATAACCATTACAATCAAATTCTATGTAATTATTGCTTACGCCAGCTGTTTTAGAAAATTCTACAGACAAATCATCTGAAAGTGTAATGGTATTGGTAGAAACAAGTTCTAAACGAGTAGCACTAAGAAAACTATTACTTGCACCACCTATGCCTTGCGGATTAAAAACAATGTTTCTAGCTGCAAAAGCAATAAAAGAATTGGGTCCAGTTTTAGGTAAATTAACTGCCATATAAGCAGAAAAAACCCACACACCACCCTTGCGTGAGGCACTATCAATGGCTAAAATGTAATCTATATTTCCTATCCTTCTCACAATGCCCATAGGCAATTCATTAGACAAAGTAGCAGCACTTACAGCCCCTACGTACCTATTTTGGGCTTTTATCTTGTCAAAA
Organism: Raineyaceae bacterium; assembly: GCA_043772375.1. Classification (GTDB taxonomy): domain Bacteria; phylum Bacteroidota; class Bacteroidia; order Cytophagales; family Thermonemataceae; genus JANYGM01. The sequence goes on from JAYVGJ010000246.1 coordinate 545, forward strand.
ACTGCCCTAATATGCTTTTCAAAGGGATTATAAGTACGCCCTGAAAGGTTAGGGGGTAAGGTGCTTGCGGGTGGAGTGGTAACTGGTGCGCCTGCAGGTGCGCCACCTTGTCCGTTGGCTGAATAAACCACTAAAAATAGTAGGCAAATTAGCAGTTGTTTAAGAAATAATTTCATATATTTAGGATAGAATTAGTAATTATGAATGAATAATTATGAATAAATATAAAATGTTAATAAACTGATGATGAATATTTTGTATTCATTCACAATTCAAAATTCACCATTCACAATTTTTAGTATTTGACAATAATAGGGGCAGTCATCACGGATTTTGCCCTATTGCTAAAAAGTAGCTGAATTTTGTAGGTATAAACATTGTTAATATCTAATCTTGTGTCCTCAAACACATAAATATTATCTGAAAGTGTTTCATAAAGGCGCAAAGGGTCTTTATTAGCACTTCTGTAAATGTAGCATTGTGTAACCCGCAGACTTGCATCAGGGCTTTTCCAAGACAAAACTACTTTTTTCTTTTCCCTATCCACTCTTGCCACTACTTCTACTGCCTTGCGCTTGCCTGTTTCATAGGTAATTTCGCCTGATTGTGTTTTACCTCTATTGCCTGCACTATCTACTGCACTAATCATATAGCGGTAAGTACCTCCTAATGCACCAATTACATCTGTATATTTTGCCTTCACTTGATTAGAAGTGATTTTTTCTAATTCCTTTAATGACCATTCTGCTACTTTGGTGGTTTTATTGCTATCCAAACGAAGTCTATGCAACTCATATTTAGCCACATCACTACTAGAACTATTGTCCCATTGTAGCGCAATGCCCTCATCTAACACATCATAACGAGTAAAAACTGGGGCAACTGGCGCAACTTTGTCTGGTCTGCGTACAAGTACCGTTTTTGACTCTGGGGAAGGATTAAAAACCATATCCATTGACATCACTTTATAATATACTTCTTTGCTCAAAACCTGCAAAGAAAGTGTATCTCTATAAATATTTTTGGTCAGCAGTCTTTGCGTAATTTCCATAAACTCCTCACGTGAGCCATTCGTCCTAAAAACCCTATATCCTTGCAAATCAGGCTCTATACCCGCTTTCCAGCGCAATGTAACCACACCTAAGGTGTCTATTTTCGCCACTAAATCCTCTATTTGCGCTGGTGGGTCGTGGTCTTCTTTTTGTGCCAAAAACGGAAAAGACTGACTACGCACACTGCCATCATTATCAATGGCTTGCACGTAATAATAGGTGTTCAGAAAGGGTGGTGTGTGTTTAAAATCCCTCTCTCCCTTAGAAAGAAGTCCCCTATGTGCATCAACAAAAGGAGCATTGGCACTACTGGCATAACGCACCTTAAAACCCTTTATCTCTCCTAAATATGCCTCAGGAAACTTCCAAGTGATGCTGGCTGATTTATTTTCAATAATATCTATTTTGGAGATAGTAACGGCAGCAAATAAATCATCTTTGCCTTTGCCACTCACCACAGTAGAAGGCGGACTTTTTTCGCCAAACGCATTGATACCAATCAATCTATAATAGTATTTTTGTTTATTATTGGGTAAAGAATCCGCATAAACGGCATTTATAGGGTCTTTGTCCTCGCTCATATACGAAAACGGAATGTCAGAAGTCGCTTTGAAATTTTTGCCATCTACTGAACGCTCCACCCAATAGCTACCATAAACGCCCTTATGAATTTGTACATTCCACTTCAAAATAGCCTGTTTGTTGTCAAAAATCACCGCAGGAGCGACTGGCGCAATAAGCGGTATTTCTGGCGCAAGGCGCACAATAGCAATCCCATCTTCTACAGCAGGCATATTGGCTGGTATTACGGCAAGTTTTATCCTGTAGGCATATTCCACGCCATTTACAAGATTTTGGTTATCAATAAGCATAAGCCCTGATGCAAGAGCTACATTTTGGGATAAATCACACATCAAAAGTGCCATACTAAACCTATTTTCTTCATTCATTTTCTTTTCATACAAAGCCGTTGGGTGAGAAGAAGTCGCCACAGGAGAGGCATTATAAATGACCTCTGCCGCTGCATCAGCCAAAGGGTCTGGAAGCTTCTCAAAGGCTGTTTTGGAGATTGGTTTGAG
>JAYVGJ010000247.1:0-44038 GCA_043772375.1 Raineyaceae bacterium
TCGCACCAAAACCACTTTTTATAAATTTAATATCTAATTTTCCCAATTAAATTGGATAAAAAGTCTTAAAAGTGTCAAATTAGATGCGGAAGCCCTATATCTTTTATGTCTTTATCCTTACATAAATCATAAGCAATTTGTCTGTTTTCTGTTGAAATAAAATCAACTTGAATAAAATGTATTTTTTCTGTCAAAATATTCAAATATTCATACATTTCTTCTTCTAATAATTTGGTATATTTCATCATTTTGTCTTTGTAACGAAAAAGTTCTACAAACAAATAATTAGGCGCATAAAATTCCTCTTCAGATTCCAATAAAATATCTCTTAAATGTGATTGGGTTGAAATCAAGGCTGAAAATAAAATATTTGTATCTATAATTATTTTCATTTTTTTATATCTTTTAAAAATAATTCTCCACTATTCTCCCATCATTGGTTGTTAATGTCTTCAACCAACAAAGAAATATCTTCTTGAATATCAGCTTTTTGTGCTAAATATTCTAATTGCATTCTTTGCGCTATTCTCAAAAAAACGGTAGTATCTATTTGAGATTTATCAAAACGGATAACTAATTCATTCTGGTTAGATTGTATTGTAAACGGTTGCATATTTAGTAAGAAAATGAGGCTATAAAATTTAAACAAATATACCAAAATTATTTGTAAATACGCAAAATAATGCAAACAAAAAAGCCTCTCAAATTTCTTTGAAAGGCTTTTTTATCTTAAATATAATTGAAATTAGAACTTACTTTCCATACGTTTTCTTTCGTTTTCATCAAGATAAATCTTGCGCATACGGATAGCAAGTGGCGTAACTTCTACATATTCATCTTTTTGTATGTATTCTAGTGCTTCTTCCAAAGAAAATTGTACTTTTGGAACAATTCTTGCGCTATCATCAGTACCAGAAGCACGAACATTTGTAAGTTTCTTAGCAGTTTGGACATTCACAACAAGGTCAGAACCTCTTGTATGTGCGCCAATCACTTGTCCCATATAAATTTCTTCTCCTGGATCAACAAAAAACACGCCTCTATCCTGCAATTTGTCAATAGAATATGCCGTTGTAGGTCCCATATCCTTAGAAATCAAAGAACCACTTGTACGTTCTGGGATTTCACCTCTGAAAGGTTGGTAATCTTGGAAACGGTGCGTCATAATAGCCTCACCTTGCGTAGCCGTAAGTACCGCATTACGCAAACCAATGATACCACGAGAAGGAATACTAAACTCCAAATGTTGCAAATCACCTTTTGGTTCCATAATCATCAGCTCGCCTCTGCGTTGCGTAGCAAGTTCAATTACTTTCCCTGAAACGCTTTCTGGCACATCAACGACCAAAATTTCTATTGGCTCACATTTTTTACCATCAATGTCTTTGTAAAGTACTTGTGGCTGACCAACTTGCAACTCATAACCTTCTCTACGCATTGTTTCAATAAGGATAGACAAATGCAAAATTCCACGACCATAGACCAAAAATCTATCTTCAGAATCTGTGTTTTGAACACGCAAAGCAAGATTTTTTTCAATTTCTTTATAAAGTCTATCTCTTAAATGCCTAGAGGTTACAAACTTACCATCTTTTCCAAAGAAAGGAGAGTTATTAATAGTGAAAAGCATACTCATTGTAGGCTCATCAATAGAAATACGAGGAAGTTGCTCTGCGCCTTCCAAATCCGTAATTGTATCTCCAATTTCAAAATCTTCAATACCAATCACAGCGCAAATATCACCTGCCATTACTTCTTCAACTTTCACTCGTCCAAGTCCTTCAAAAGATTGTAATTCTTTGATTTTCACCTTTCTAAAGCTACCATCAGCCTTAAACATTCCCATTTGTGCGCCTTCACGCAAAACGCCCCTATGCACACGCCCAATGGCAATACGTCCAATAAATGAGGAATAATCTAATGAAGTAATTTGCATTTGTGCGCTTCCTTCTGGGCTTGGCGCAGGCGGAATGGCTTCTAAAACAGTATCCAAAAGTGCAATAATATCAGTTGTAGGCTCTTTCCAATCCCTACTCATCCAACCTTGTTTGGCAGAGCCATAGACAGTTTGGAAATCCAGTTGTTCTTGTGTTGCACCTAAGTTAAACATCAAATCAAAAACAGACTCGTGAACTTCATCAGGGCGACAGTTCAATTTATCCACTTTATTAATAACTACGACAGGTTTTAAGCCTAATTCTAGGGCTTTTGTAAGTACAAAACGAGTTTGTGGCATAGGACCTTCAAAGGCATCTACCAACAAAAGCACGCCATCAGCAAGTTTCAAAACACGTTCTACTTCACCGCCAAAGTCGGAGTGACCTGGTGTATCTATAATATTGATTTTCACGCCTTTATAGCGGACAGATACGTTTTTTGAGGTGATAGTGATACCACGCTCACGCTCTAAGTCGTTGTTGTCAAGTATAAGGTCATCAAAGGCTTGATTATCTCTAAAAAGCTTTGAAGCGTGGATAATTTTATCTACGAGGGTTGTCTTGCCGTGATCAACGTGGGCAATAATAGCTATGTTGCGTATCTCTTGCATATATTTTGCTGAAATATTTTCTAAAGGATTTAATTTTGGTGCAAAAGTACGTAAATTTATTTAGATTTGCAAGGTTTTTAATTGTGAATTTTTACTAGCAGTTGCTAGTGTGAATTTTTAATGAATACAAAATACCCATCTTATGACTAAAGAATTTAAAAATCTGCTTGATTTGCTAAGAAGTAATAACCCAGATAATGTGTATTTGGCGTTAGTATTGGCACAAAATTTCAAAGAAGAGTTTGAAAAATATGTAAAATGTTCTTTGGAAGATTATGAGGAATTATATTGTTTTTTGGTGAAATACGCATCAATTAAAGGTTTATTAACAGGAATAAAAAGAATTAATTGGTCTTTTTGGAGTTTTCCAAAACCTCAAAATGTTAAAATTAAAGAATTGCCAAAATCAATAAAAATTCTTCAAAAAATAAAAAATTTAGATTTTTCTAATAATGAAATAACGGAACTTCCAGCAGAAATAGGAGAACTTACCAACTTGCAATATTTGCATTTATCTGAAAATCCTCTTGAAAAATTGCCAAAAGAAATACGAAAATTAGAAAAATTGCATGCTTTATGGTTGTATGGTATTAAATTTGATGTTTTCCCACCAGAAATAGCTACTATCAAAAACTTGAAATATTTGTATCTTGATTATCTTCAAGTAGAAAAATTTGCAAAAGAAATTAAAATTTTGAAGAAAAGCAATAGAAACTTGCAAGTTGAAGATGACGACCTTCCATTTTAATGAAACAAAAATGAAAAAAATCTTAATTTTATTGGTGCGTTTTTATCAATATTTTATCTCGCCTGCATTGCCTAAAATGTGTCGTTATACGCCTACGTGTTCTGCGTATATGATAACGGCACTTCAAACGCACGGCGTTTTTAAAGGGCTTTATTTAGGCATAAAACGCATTTTGAGTTGCAATCCTTGGGGCGGACACGGACACGACCCCGTGCCACCAAAAAAAGAAAAATTATCAGAAAAAACCTAAAAAGTCTGCTAAATAGCAGACTTTTTTGGTGGTAAGTAGGTTATTAAAATTGCCTTAAATTGTATTTTTGTATTAACTCACAATTCATAATTCACAACTCAAAACTACTAATATTCGTCTTCATTAAAGAAGAAATCATCTTTTGTGGGATAATCAGGCCATATTTCCTCAATACTTTCGTAAGGCTGTCCGTCATCTTCTAATTCTTGTAGATTTTCTACAACTTCTAATGGTGCGCCAGAACGTATAGAAAAATCTATTAATTCTTCTTTTGTTGCAGGCCAAGGGGCATCTTCAAGGTAAGAGGCTAATTCTAATGTCCAATACATAGGATTTTTTTGATATATGATATATGATATATGATGTATGATGTGTATATATGAAGTGTTTTTTGACGTAAAAATTGTATTTACATCATATATCACACATCATATATCACACATCATAAGGCTTTTAGAGATACCTCAAACTCTGCTAAAATCTGTTTTTTTACGCCTAACTTGCGTTTTTGTGTAGCAATAGCATATTCTTTTGCGCCACGCTCTAATTCTGAAATTTCGGAATGAAAAGTGCTTTCTGCTACTCTTAGTTCCATTTCGTCTTTGCGCAAAAGCTCACGCATAAAACTTGTTTTGATACGAAATTGGTCTATCTTTGGCTTGTCGTCAAAATCAGGGTATTTTCTTTTGACAAGTTTGATAAGATAGCCCTCTTCAAAAATACGGTCACAAGCATTACGAAAACGGTTTGAAAAAGTTTCATCAAGGCGTTTATATACTTTGCTAAGGTCTTTCCAAGCAATGAGTAATTTTTTGCCATCTTCTAATGCTTCATTTGTATTTAGACCAATCAGTGCTTCTGCTTGTTTGCACAAAACGTCCATTCTATCACGTACATTTTCTTGTTGGAAAAGTGGCTTAATTTCATCTATAGGCACGCCCGCTTTAAATTGCTTATAACGGAAGAAAAATTCGTTATTGACTTTTTTGAATTTATCCCAAAGTTTTTTCATTTTGATAGCAGGCACAACACCCACATCTTTCCATACTTGTTGTGCTTCTTTGTAGGTTTCTGCGGCTTCTTCTAGCTTTTTAGAAAAGCGCAAAGGGAAAAGCACGTCTAAAATATCTTTGTATCTTTCCAGTCTGTCTTTGATTTCTTCGTTACGTCTTTTGAAAAAATCTCGCCTTTTTTCTATAAATCTCGTAAATAAATCATTAAATTCAGTTTCTAGTGTTTTCTCACTTGTTTCATCAGCTAGCCCTGTTTTTATCCACCTATTTTTGAGTTCTTTGTAGATTTCGTTGGCATCTTCTATGTCTTCTTGCTCAAAAGCGGCTTGTGCAGTATAAACAATTTCTTGTTTGATTTCAAAGTTTTTGGAACGGTTATTAGCCACAAGTACACGCAAAACTTTTTCTTCTGCCTCTAATGTTGTAATAAGTACCGTAAAGTTTCCTATACCTTTAAAATCTAATAAAGATTCTTTCAAATGTAAAAGTTTCATCAAATACGAGCCTTTATTTTCAGCTTGTGCTATCATTTGTTGCAAGTCTTGCACTTTCTGTATAGCTAATTGGTATTTTTTCTCAAAATATTCTATTGCGGCTTCGTTTGTTTCTTTTACTGTACCAATTTCTTTATCTGGTTGGTCTAAAAAGGCTTTTAAGTAAACTTTTTTATCTAAAATATAACCAAAACTGGTTTCGTGTTCATAAGTGTCCATAATTTTTTTTTAATAATTTTAAGTAAAAGAAAAATAAGCAAATCATTATCAATTATTAACGGTTTTCGTTGCTGATAATTTAGTTTATTTCTCTCTGCAATTAGTAATTTTTTGTGATTGTAATTCTGGTGGTGATATTAGCTGATTTTAACTTTAGCAATAATAGTAATTTTTTTGTATAAAAAAAATATAATTGTGAGAAATTTCTCAAAAAAATATTAGGGTGCAAAAGTACGAAAATAAAAGTATTAAACAAAATTTTATTTATAAAATTAAAACCTTGATTATTAGCGTATTAAAACTATATTAAAATTATTAAGAATAAATAAAATAAAATAAAAATATTTTTTAGATAAATAAGTGATAAATAAGTTTTAGATATTGTTTTTTTTTTAGATATTTGAGAAAGTTTTGAGTTGTATTGAATTACTATTTTCTCGTAATTCGTAATTGTTAATTCGTAATTGTGTATTCCTATGGTTTCCAAACATATAAAAGATTTGCTTTTTGATTGTGATGAGTTGATTATCAATGATTTAGGCACGCTCCACGCTGCGTATGCAAGCGCAGATGCACACCCTGCATCTCACGTATTTGCACCACCACACAAAAATATTACCTTCTCACAAAATCCTAAAGTAAGTAATGGCATTTTGGAGGAGTATATTGCACAAACGGAAGGCGTTAGTTTGCAAGATGCAGAGGGGCAAGTAAAACAGTTTGTTAGCTCTGTAAAAATTGATTTGGGTATCCACAAAAAGTACCCTATGGCGCAGTTGGGCAGTTTTGTATTGCAATATGAAGACCAATTAGAGTTCAAACCAGAAACAGAACTTAATTATCTTAATGATGCCTACGGACTTCCGCAGATTTTTGGCAAAGTGGTAGAACGCACAGAAGACGAAATAAAAGCGGAAAGTGCTGCCCTGACGGCTCTTGCTACTGCAAAAACAGGCGCAAAAGGTGCTACAAAAGTGAACAATCTTAATGCTAATAACACAAATACGGCAACTAGCACAACAACTGCTAAAAAACCAAGTGAAATAGACAAAGAAAACAAAAAAACTAATTGGGGCATTATTGGTGCTATTAGTTCTCTGGGCATTATTTCTGCCATTGCTTTGTATGTTTTGGTGATAGACCCAAGCAAAAACCCTTTCAGAACAATACTCACAGATGATAAATTGGCACAGAAAGACAAAGATAAAAACACTGAAACCAAAGAAACTACATCAGAAGACAAAAAAGTAGAAGAAAATAAACCTGCTGAAGACAAAAAAGTAGAAGAAAATAAGCCTGTTGAAGACAAAAAAACGGAAGAGAATAAGCCTATTGAAGACAAAAAAGAAGAGGTGAAAGTAGTGCCACCCGTTGAAAATACCAATACCAATTCTGAAATTGTAGAAAGCAAACAAGGGCGGTTTTATGTGGTTATTGGCGGTTTTGGCGTGCAAGGAAATGCTTATAATACGCTTAACAAATTGAAAGGGCAAGGTGAAAGTGGCGTAAAAATCATTGCGCCTTATGGAAATAGTAAGTTATTTCGTGTGGCTATCAGTAATTTTTCTTCTGATGCTGACGCAAAAGCAGGACTTGCAGCAATCAAAAATAAATACGCAGAATATCAAACAGCTTTCATTTTAGCTTACTAAATAATGATAATAGCAACTGCTTTGAATGCTTTTTTTTACGGATTAGGTTGGGGAACTGTGCTTAGTTTGATGCTAGGCACAGTTTTTTTCACGCTTATCCAAAGTAGTATAGACAATGGCTACAAAAGTGGCGTACTTATAGCCGTAGGCGTGATTATTTCTGATATTTTGTTTATTGCTGTGGCGGCTTTTGGGGCGAGTTTTATCCCTGACATAGCCCATTTGTCGTTTTATGGCTATTTATTTGGTGGCATAATGCTTGCAGTAATGGGTGTTTTGTCGTTTTTTAAGAAACCTCAAACGCTTGCTTATCCTAAAACGGGCATAGGAGGCATAGTTTTTTATACTTCAAAAGGGTTTTTTCTGAATCTGCTTAATCCTGTCAATTTTTTTGCGTGGGTTGGGCTTGCCACGCAACTGAAAGTCGTTGGTTATGAGCAAGATAGAATGTTAGTATTTTTTGTTGGTTGTTTGCTTGCTATCTTTTTGATGGAAGTAATTATTTCTGTTTTTGCTGATAAACTCAAAAAATATTTTTCTAATAAAGTGCTACAAATCATCAATTATGTTTCTGGAACTGTGTTTTTAGCTTTCGGGATAAGACTAATTTGGCAAGCAACAATAATATTTTGACCTCTGCAAATTAAGCTATTTTTTGTATATTTTTTTTAAACCAGTCTTGTACTTCATCTAGAGAACATTCTCCAGATGCTACAGAAAGTGTAAAATTGATAAGTTTGTCGTCATCAACAACCAAATCATAACCATTTAATTGTAGAAAAAGTAATGAAGCTTCTAAGCCTGTTCTTTTGTTCCCATCTTGGAAAATATGATTACAAATGACATTAAACATATAAATTCCTGCTTTTTGATAGATTTCGGGGTACAAAGGCGCACCAAACATTTCTGCTTGTACCGCTTCAAGCAAATAATCAAGATTTTCTTCGTGTAAAAAATTCTTTGGAGGCACAAAATTTCCGCCCACGTGTTCAATTGTCATAAAATTGATGTTGGTGAGGTCATCTTTTGTCAAATATTCCATTATGCAAGCGTTTTAAACACGTTTTCGTATCTTTTGAAATCATTTTTAATGATTTTTTTTACTCTTTCTTCTCTACTATTTTCTTCTGAAAATCCTTCAAAATCAAGTTTTTCTTCCGTAATAATTTGAGTAATAATTTCTTTGAAAAATGCTTTATTTTCTTGCATTAGCTCCCAAACAATCTCTTTCATTTGGTTCTTTTCTAAAGTGGTCATAATCAAAACGTTTTTTGGTGAATATTACAAATATACAAAATATTTCTTATTTAAGATATAAAATTATTAATAATTATTTTGCTTTTTGCTTAAACATTTCTCCTAATTGTTGTACGTTTTGGCGTATTTCTCCATCTTTTGTACACAAATCACTAATTGTCTGGACTGCGTGAATAACGGTGCTATGGTCTCTTCCCCCAAAATGATACCCAATAGATTTCAAAGAAAAATTAGTAAATTCTTTGCAAAAAAACATAGCAATTTGTCTTGGTACAACAAGCTCTTTCTTACGAGATTTCCCTGTAAGTTCTGCCAAAGTAACTTTAAAAAAGCTGCTAATAACACTCTGAATGGTGTCTATACCCATTTCTGCGCTATGTTGCACGCCTGCATCACTCACCGTAGTTTGCACAATATGTTGCACTGTTTGGCGCACGAGTTCCGTGTCAATTTCTCTTCTTTCCAGAGAAGAACGTGCCATAAGCGACACAATAACGCCTTCTAGTTCACGTACATTGGTATCTATGCTATGCGCAAGGTACTCAATAATGTCATTTTCCAGCGAAATTCCTTCTGTTTGAAGTTTGCGCTGAATGATTGCCACACGAGTTTCGTAGTCGGGCTGTTGCAAATCTGCTGTAAGTCCCCATTTAAAACGAGAAAGCAGGCGGTCTTGCAAACCTTGTAGTTCTTTTGGAGGTCTGTCGCTTGTCATTATGATTTGCTTGCCGTGTTGGTGCAAATCATTAAATATATGAAAAAACATTTCTTGCGTTTTTTCTTTCCCAGAAAGAAACTGCACATCATCAATAATTAAAATATCAATTTGCAAATAAAAATTAGTCAATTTTTGCAAATTATTATTCTTTAATTCTTCTATAAATTGATTAGTAAATTTTTCAGAAGAAACATACACAACAATTTTATCTGGTTGATTGCTTCTTACGTGGTTGGCAATGGCTTGAACAAGGTGTGTTTTGCCCAAACCCACGCCACCATAAAGCATTAGCGGATTAAAAGCTGTTATGCCTGGTTTTTTGGCAACTGCATAACCTGCGGAACGTGCCAGACGGTTACAATCTCCTTCAACTAGGGTATCAAAGGTATAATTTTCGTTAAAATTAACAGACTTAAAAAACGCATCATATTCTTTTAAAATTTCATTTTTGCGTTTAAGTGCTTGTTCGCTATTTGCTTGATATTTAGGGTGTTGTTTGTCATATTCTATTTTAGCAATAGGAATATTGATGGTTTGAGGTCTGTTTTCTGCGTTGCCTTTATCCACAATAATAGAGTATTCCAAACGCCCTTCTGTCCCAAGTTCTTTGTAAATGGCTTTTCTAAGGTTATCTACATAGTATTGCTCTAGCCATTCGTAGAAAAATTGGCTAGGTACTTGTATAATTAGTACGTTATTTTGCAGTGCAACAGGGATAATTGGCTCAAACCACGTATCAAAACTTTCCTCTGGAATGCTTGCTTTGATGGTTTTTAGGCAATTATTCCAAACTGCACGATAATCATTTTGCATATATAAATATCAATGACGAGGAACTCTGTAAATAATTTTTATGAAATTTCTGTTGTAAGCGCATTTTTAGCGCATTTTTGAGTTTATTAAGGGGGACAAAATTACAAAAAATATTTAAGAATTCCAATAAAAAATCATTAAAAATAGAAGTATTATTTGTTAATATTTGTGCCTAAAAAAAGCCATTGTTTGCGCTCTCACAAACAACAGCTTTTTTACCAGTCTGTTATTAAATGTAAATTTGAAAAAATTGAAATATACTATTTATGAGAGCTATTTTGTTACTGTTTTGATAGTTATTTCAAATAGAAGAGGCGCATAACAAGGAATATTAGGGGGACTACCCGCTTTTTTGTACGCATATTTAGAAGGAATAAATAAAATACCTTTTTCTCCTACTTGTCTATCTACAAGACCTATTTTCCAACCACTAATTACGCCAGACCCTTCAAGTGTTGGCGTGCTGCCGCTTGCACCAAGTGTGTAATTAATATTTTGGTCAAAAGAACTTTCAGGCTTTCTTATTAGTCTTCCTACATAATCTACTGAAAGTTTTCTATTAGCTTTTACAGTATCTGACGTGGGCGTTGTGGGGGGGGTTATTTTTGCATACTTAATGCCTTCTTGTGTCTGAATAACATTTGTATAACCTTTCAAAGCAATATAATCATCAATGAATTGCTGTTCTGTTTTCAAATCTACTACTTCCAAATCAACCACAACGGCAGAATAAGCAGGAATAAAAGGAGAACCACCAGCACCATAAGCACCGTCATTATTAAACAAAAAAGTGCCTTTATTACCTTTATACATTATTTTTACGGCTGCATTGATACCGACAAGGGGGTAATTACAGTCCAAAATAAAATTAAGCACTTTATTAGCATAATCATCATCTACAACAGTCAGACTAGGCAAAATGCGCACTCTGTATTTGACATAAACATCTGTATAACTTGAAGTATCTGCTTTTGCGCCAGACGTAGCTCCGCCAGCTTCTATGTTATAATAAAAGCCTTCCGCATCAGGGAGTTTTATAAACGGTTTGCCACTTTGCGCAATATAGGCTTCTATTTCTGCCTTGTTGCGGTCTCTTTGTTCCTGCAAAAATGTTGCTGTGCCGTCATTTTTTTTACAACTTCCAAACAACAAAGCAAGCGCAAATGTAAGGATATACGCAAGCGTTGGCACAAAAAAAGTAATTTTTTTTTTCATATTGATAGTTTTTATATCTTTTCCACCACATAGGCACATAAAAAACATAGAATACAGAATATGTACTATGTTTTTTATGTACTTATTTTATCATTATTTTGTTAATGGCATTTCTGTTGGTTTTTCTACAGCTACTGCTTTTTTGAAGTCCACAAGTTCTACATCAAATATAAGCACGCTAAACGGCTTGATATCAGGAGTAGGACTTTGTCCGCCATACGCCATAGCGGAAGGAATAAGCAACATTCCTTTTTCACCTTTTTTCATTTTCAAAAATCCTTCGTCCCAACCTTTAATCACGCCACCCGTTCCAACGGCAAACTCAAAAGGTTTTCCAGTCTTAACAGACGTATCAAAAACCTTGCCATCTAATGTTTTTCCTGTATAAATTGCGCTCACATTATCTCCTGCTTGCGGAGTTGCGCCTGCACCTTCTGCATTACGGACATAATAAATGCCATTTCCAATGTTTTCTGCCTTCAAATTATTTTTTGCAATATAATCTTTGATAATTTTTTCATCTGTAGCCGCAGATGCTAGCATTTTTTTCTCATAGTCTGTTTTTTGTTTTTCCTGCAATTTTTTTCCAAATTCTTCCGCCTGTGTTTTGTTCATTATATCAATAACTTTTATTTTATATTGCAAATCAGAGCCTTTTGCTATGAAAGGGGGCAACGGTCTTCCCCCTGATTGTTTGGCAAGAGAGTCAGAATTTACCCAAACGGTTGCGCTGTCGCCTTTGTGCAATTTTAGTAGTACATCTTCAAAGCCGCCACTTTTGCCTATTGTCGTTACCTCTTGCAATGCGGGCATACCAGATTCGTAGCTACTTCCTAAGATAGAATCTTTGCTATTTTTCACTTGAATATTAAAGCTAATAAAATCACCAGTTTTCACAAGTGCATTTTTTCCATTTTCTTGGTGAACAACGTATTTGACTGCACCAGAAAGTTTGATAGCATCAGCTTTTGTTTTTGTTTTATTGCACGAAGAAAGCCCAATAATGCTTCCTGTAACTAGCGCAGCAGCTAGTATTACTGAATTTTTTGTCATTTTATTTGAAATATATTTGTTTTGGTTTATTGTTGTTCCCCACGTTCCACGTGGGGTTATTATTGTTCAACCCTTTCAGGGTTATTAAAATATGTTTTTTATTTAAAAAGCAAAATTAAAAAAGTTCTACTTCAAAGATAAGCACAGCGTTTGCTGGGATTTTAGCACCTTGACTACTAGCACCATAAGCAAGCCCAGAAGGAATAAGTAAAAGCCCTTTTTCACCTTTTTTGAGCATTGCAATACCTTCGTCCCAGCCTCTAATCACCTGCCCACGTCCCAAAGTGAATTCAAAAGGTTGCCCACGTTCCACAGAGCTATCAAAAACTTCACCTTTTAGGTTTCTGCCTGTATAATGCACTTTTACCATATCACCCGCTTTTGGAGAGGCGTTTGTTGTTATTTTTGTTTTTGAGATATAAAGACCGCTAGGAGTACGTGTAGCAATGATTTTATTTTTTGTGATATATTCTTTAATCAATCTTTCATCTTCCAAAGGTTGTTTAGCTTTATTTGCGGCTTCTTTTTTATCCATTTCCGCTTTTGACATTACGTTCACTATTTTGATAATGTATTGAACATCAGAGCCTTTTGCTATAAATGGCGGCATTGCTTGTCCCATTTGTCTAACAATTGTATCAGAATTTATCCAAACGCTTGCACTGTCGCCTTTGTGCATAGACAAGAAAAATTCATCAACAAAACCCTTCGTTCCCTTTGAAATAGCTTGTGGAGTGATTTCTGGTTGTGTAAAAGTATTCATTATGATAGAATCTTTAGAGTTTTTTATCATAATTTTCAGCACCGCAAAATCACCTACTTTTATAAGTGGATTTTGCTTGTTTTCTTTGTAGAAAAAATATTTTTGTCCACCTGCAAGTGTACGAGCTTGTTCTTTTGGCGTTTTTGCAGTGATTTTTGAACCTATTTGTGCTTTTAAAGAATTATTTGCAAGCAAATTTATCATCAAAAAAGCAATAACAAAAGTGTATTTTAAAGTGAAACAACGCATTTTAATGTAATTTTGGATAATATGAATAAACGTAAAAATAGTTTTATACAATTAAAGTGCAAAAGTGAACATTTTTCTGCGTAAAAGCAAGAAAAAATTATGTAAAAAATCAAAACACACTTTTTAAACATATTTTTTGTAGGTTTTTGTTGTATATTAGCGTTCAATTAACAAAACAATCAGCAAATATTTAGTTTATGTGAAGTTAGGAGAATATCATTAAAATATATTAACAACTCACAACTCACAACTCACAACTCACAACTCACAACTCACAACTCACAACTCAAAAAAATGCTTATTTCACAGATAAATAAAATCCTAAAAAACCCTAAAAACCACGTTTGGAATACAAAAACCAACATTTTGGATTTGTGTATAGATAGCCGCAAACTTAATGAGCCTGCCAATACGCTTTTTTTTGCTATCAAAGGCAAAAACCACGACAGTCATCAGTTTTTAGATGATTTGTACGAGAAAGGCGTAAGAAATTTTGTTGTGGAGGTTTCTCAAACAGTGCGTGCAAAACTTTTAGCTCGTGAAAAATTTCAAGAATGCAATATTTTTCACGTAAAAAACAGCATTGACGCACTGCAAAGGGTGGTTATTTTTCATAGAAAGCAATTTGACAAAATTTCTGTTATTGGTATTACAGGCAGCAATGGCAAAACCATTGTCAAAGAGTGGCTGGCGCAATGTTTTGCTGATTTTTCTGTTGTGAAAAGCCCAAAAAGCTATAATTCCCAAATTGGTGTGCCGCTTTCTGTTGCGCAAATCAATAAAAAACATCAAATAGGCATTTTTGAGGCTGGTATTTCTCAAATGGGAGAAATGAAAAAACTGCAGAAAATTATCTTACCTGACATAGGAGTTCTCACCAATATTGGCTCTGCTCACGACGAAGGCTTTGAAAACAGGGCCCAAAAACTCCAAGAAAAACTGCAATTATTTATAAAATGTTCTGTTATTTTCTTTCCAAAATACCTCCTCAATGACTTTAAAAGCATTTTTGATGCGTTTAAGGATAAATATGAAGATACAATACTTATTTCGTGGGATTATAATTTACAATTGGCTACAACATCAAAAGAAATGCTTTCTTTTGAGATAAAAACAGATAATTATAATGAGAACTCCTACGAGAATTGGCAGATTTCTATCAATAAAAATCTTTTTCCTTTCAATGAGAACGACAAAACTTCTATAGAAAATACGCTTGTGTGCGCTTGTGTGATGCATTATTTTGATTTTACGACTGAAAAAATAGCTAAAAAAATCAAAACCCTCAAACCTATTTCTATGCGTTTGGAGATAAAACAAGGCGTTTTTAATTCTTATATCATTGACGACAGCTATAATAATGATGTTGTGGGGCTTTCTATGGCACTTAATTTGCTCCAAAATCAGCAACAAAAAACAGAAAAAGCACTTATTTTGTCAGATATTTTGGAAACTGGTATGGACGACCAAAAAGCACTTTACAAGTCTGTAGCAGACATTATTGCACAAAAAAATATCACACAATTTGTCGGAATTGGGCAGAGTATCACTAAAAATAAAGATATTTTCAAAAAAGTTTTTGAAAATATTAAAAATACCCAAAATATTACTTTTTTTGAGGATACAGCAAGTTTTTTAAGAGAATTTGATTTGAAAAATTTTCAAAATCAAGTAGTTTTAATTAAGGGCGCAAGAAAATTTGCTTTTGAGAAAATTGTGCAAAAAATGCAACAAAAAGCACATGGCACAATCTTAGAAATAAATCTTGATGCACTTGTGCATAATCTTAATTTTTTTCGTACTCAAATCAAGAAAAAAACTAAGATTATGGTAATGGTGAAGGCTTTTGCGTATGGAAGTGGGAGCGCAGAAGTGGCTAATTTGTTGCAATTTCATAGAGTTGATTATTTGGCAGTGGCTTATACAGATGAAGGCGTGGAACTGCGTAAAAATGGGATAAAACTTCCAATTATGGTTATGAATCCTTCAATAGAGAGTTTTGGACTACTTTTAGAATATGATTTAGAACCAGAAATTTATAGTTTTGGTTTACTGAATAATTTTATTGATTTTATAAAAAATAATCATTTTTCTGAAAATATTACATCAGAAAATAAAGAAAAAATCAATCAAAAAAACAACGAAAAAAATATTAAAATCAATAAAATTCATTTAAAGTTAGATACAGGAATGAAGCGGCTGGGTTTTGAAGAAAATGATTTTGAAAACCTTACTACAATTCTTCTCCAAAATCAGAAAAACATCATTATAGCATCAATAATGAGCCATTTGGCAGGTGCAGACGAGGCAGAACATAATGAATTTTCAGAAAATCAAATTGCTATTTTTGAAAGATTTTCAGCAAAAATCAGCAAAAAAATAGGCTACAATCCCATACGCCACATAGCTAACTCACCTACCATTGTACGCTTTCCTAAGGCACAATTTGATATGATAAGGCTAGGAATTGGACTTTATGGCGTGGAAATGAGCGGTATTGCACAACAACAACTAATGCCAATTTCTAGGCTGAAAACCATTATTTCACAAATAAAAACCGTCCAAAAAAATGAAACTGTCGGTTATTCTCGTAAGGGAATAATGCCTCAAAATGGTAAAATAGCCACTATTGCCATTGGTTATGCTGATGGTTTTAGTAGGCGTTTTAGTAATGGCGTGGGGGAAGTTTGTATCAATGGCACACTTTGCAAAGTGATTGGGAACGTATGTATGGATATGACTATGATAGATATTTCTCATTTGCAAGACGTTCAAGAAGGTGATGAAGTGATTATTTTTGATGAAAAACTGACTATTTCAATGTTAGCAAAGAAAATAAATACTATTCCTTATGAAATTTTGACAAGTGTAAGTGAACGTGTAAAACGGGTGTTTTTTACGGAATAAAAATTACTTATAGCATTGCAAATTAAAAAAATACCAAATGAGAAATCCAAAAATCAAAACATTTTTTACTGAAAAACAAGTTTGCACTAAAAATATTAATGAAAAGCCCTTTTCACGCTCACCTCAAAAACCTTCTTTATTGATCAAAAAAATCAAACAAAATGGTTATGTCAAAATGCTTGAAATAGAAGGAAAATTTGAGCCTATTTCAAGAAAAGACCTTTTGATAGCGCACACAGAGGAATATGTGAATAATGTACTGAACAAAAAAGGTAATTATGCTTCAAATATGCTAGATTGGTCGCAAGAGCTTATAAATAGTTTATATTACACAACAGCCTCACTTTATCACGCCAAAAGATATGCTATCCAAAATCCTGAAACTGTTTGTTTTGCGCCTGTTTCTGGTATGCACCACGCAGAACCTGCAAGGGGAGGAGGTTTTTGTACCTTTTCAGGTCAAGTAATTTCAGCTATAAAAATTTATCAAGAATTTGGGAAATCTTGTGCATATTTTGACCTTGATGGGCATTTTGGCAATAGTATAGAAGATACTAGAGATTTTAATCCATTGTTGGATTTGGCAATTCCTGTGGGCTGTAATATCAATCCTGATGACGAAAATGATTATTATGTAGCAGAATTTGAAACGGGACTTGCACACGTCAAAGAACAAATTTTGGCAAATAAAGTGCATTATGTTGTGTTTGCACACGGAGCTGATAGCCACGTAGAAGATGATTTGGTAGGGCAATGCGACACCGTACATTGGATACTTTGTGCGGAAATATTTGCAAAATGGGTCAATGAAGTTTCCACAGAAATAAAAAAACCTTTGCCTGTGGTCTTGACATTATTTGGCGGTTATAGAAAAGATAATTATGATGCAGTTTTGGATTTGCACACCAAATCTCTTTTAGTTTGTAGCAATATTATTTGTGGTAATAATTTTGAGGATATTTTTATTATTCCAGCACGTCCTAAAAAATAAAATTTTGAATACAATATTTTTCATAAATTAGCGTTTGGAAAATGAAAGTGTTATTGCCACAGATGCACAGATGATACAACTACTTAAAATCAACACAATGAACGCTAAAATACTCGTCCGACTTAGTAATATTATTGGTGTTATCTCTATTATTTTGCTCATTTATTGGGTTTTTACTTTTGTTGCTATAGAAGTTTTTGGATTAGATATTTTTGAGATGATGCTTTTTAATCAAGGTATATCTCAAGTTTTTCTAATTAGTATTTTGATGTTACTGTTTGGCGCTTTTATGATAAATATAATGTCTAATCTGACAATAATTGCACAGAAACATCATCAAGTTGAGGAAAATAACCTTAAATCAACAACCAATATATCCACTAAAAAACTAACTTGGGGCTTTGCATTGAGCTTTCCTATTATATTTTTGTTGCTTTTGGGAGCGGACCATCTGACTGCCAAAAAGAAAGAAAATTTACTTATTGCATCTGCAAAATCTATCATTACTGACCATACAGACAAAGCAGACAAACTTCTCAATTATTCATTTGAAGAAAAATGGCTGATAGAAACAGGCAAAATATTAAATCTACATCCAAAAATGGATAGCAATTTTTCTGATATATCAGTTATAATGAAAGATACGCTTGATAAATCAACTATATTTCTAGAATTTGACGAGTATAAGGAATATGATTATATACACGAAGACAAAGATTCAACTGACATAGAAAAACCAACAAAAACGGAATATATTTTGCAAACAACAGTAGCAGAAAGAGAGTGTTTAAAGAAGGTTTTTGAGGGAAATTCTAACGAAATACAGTTTTCTGCAAATAATGAAAAATATGAACTTTATTACCCTTATTCTAAGAATAATAAAAAAATAATCTTGCATCTTGTCGCTTACAAAAAACACGGAAGAATTATCAGTTTATTTTAAGGAAAATAAATAGTATTACAATCCAAAACAACTTTAAATTCGTATAAAAATTGCATTTTTATGTCTGACGACAATTTAAAAGCCTACATTGAGCAGGCACTCAAAATTAGAGAAACACAAGAAAGCGTTTCTGATGCTGAAATGCAGAAAATAGCCTTAGAACTTGGGCTTTCAAGCACCGACCTTGTCAAAGTAGAAAGTGTATTTAATGACTCTCTGGTGCGTGGAAAGGGTTTTATGAAGTTTAAAGATTGGCATAGTGCCATCAAAGAGCTGGAATATGCTGTTATTTTGAAACCAAATAATGCAGCAGTTTTGCAAGCATTGGCGTTGTGTTATACCTACGTGGCAGCACTAGAAAAAGACAAACAAATCTACGAAAAAGCTAAACAAACTGTTCAGAAAGCCCTTTTGGTAGATGCCACACACGAATATTCTTTTATGCTTGCAAGTGAACTAAATAAAGGACTTAAAAATATAAATATCAGGCAGTTAGACAAAAATCCGTTTGGAATAGTCAAAAGTACAGGTTTTAGCCACATTATCAACCGTCCACGAATTTTTGCAAAATCTCGCACAGATAAAAAGATTTTTGGCGTTTTGGGAGGCATATCCAATTTTATTGGCATAAATCCACTAATATTGCGTACAGCAACTGCAGGCATAACTTTTTTTCACCTTATTCGTGGTCACGAGCAATTCCCAATAGCTGTTTTCGTGGGATATATGTTGCTTGCTATGTTAATGAAAAAGGAACCTGAAAACCTTGATAATCAGTGATTTATAGATGTTTACCTTTTGGTAATTTCATTCTTGTACTCAATTTTTTGATGTTTTCCAAAAGATGTTCATTCATTAGTTTAGCGGTTTTTTCTGATGCGCCACTTGTACCTAATTTTTCTTTAAGTATTTGACAATCAAGCAACATTTGCACTCGTTTTTCTCCCATAATATTACCATTTTCAGAGATTTTTAGGAGTTCTTCTGATAAACTTTTTTCATTGAAATTATCTTGTATCAATTCTTCAACCGCTTTTTTCTCCAAAATAAGGTTTACAAGCGAGATATAAGGGATTTTTATAAGACGTTTGATAATTGCAAAAGTAAAACCGCTCATTTTGTAGCAAACCACTTGCGGAACGCCAAAAATAGCTGTTTCTAGCGTAGCCGTCCCAGACGTAACCATTGCGCTATGTGCGTGTGAGAGTAAGTCGTATGTTTGGTCATAGACAATTTTGATGTTGTTTTGTGCGTTTATGCCAGCGTTTATGCCAGCATTTATGCTACTATAATACTCATTTGGAAGATTACTAATTCCTGCTACTACGAACAGAAATTGCGGATTTTTCTGCGCCACTAAAAGCATAGTATTGAGCATATTAGCTATTTCTTGTTTGCGACTTCCTGGCAAAATAGCAATGATTTTTTTAGGAATATCACTTTGATTAACAAGATATTTATCTAGCTGATTATCAACGAGAAAATTATCATTTTTCTTATAATTAGCAATGGCATCAAGCAAAGGATTTCCTACAAAAAACACTTTATAATCAAATTTCTCAAAAAAACTTACCTCAAAAGGAAAAATAACATACATTTTATCTACTATTTTTTTGAGTGTTTTGGCACGATTGGTATTCCACGCCCACACTTTTGGCGAGATGTAATAAAAATTAAGAAAATGTTTTTGTTTACAAAATTTTGCAATTCTCATATTAAAACCTGCATAATCTATCAAAATGACGACATCAGGCACATAAGCAAGAATATCTTTCTTACATTCTGTGATAAATCCCAAAATAGTACGCAAATTCTTAATAACTTCCCAAAAACCCATAAAAGCGGTTTGATTATAGTTTTTGACCATAAAACCGCCCACTTTTTGCATTTCTTCACCTCCCCAATACCTAAAATCTGCCGCAGCATCATTTTTAATAATTTCTTTCATAAGGTTAGAAGCGTGCAAATCCCCTGATTTTTCACCTGCTATGATGTAATATTTCATTTACTTTTTGTGTTTTGCGTTTTTTCTATAAATATGTCGCCCCGCTGGGGCTAATGCAATAATTCACAATTAATTCACTTTTTTATATTTCATTTTTACTACTTTTTTCTTTACTTTTCTACTAATCCAAAGCTCATTTTCTGTGATTTTTTCTATATCAAAAGCAAAATCTTTATGTTTTGTAATACTGATAACTTTGGTAGTAAAGTTGCTTATTTTTATTTTTTGCTCATTTTTGGAGAGTTCCCACACGCCTTTTCCAATGATATTGCTATAACCATAATGGTAGTCGCCTTGTGCAGTAAATGCTATTACGTCCAAAAAAACTGCATAATCAGGGGTTTGAGAGAGGTTTGGCAAATCCCCACTTGCCTGCCATTGCCCAATAAGCAAACGTGTAACGCTTTGTGTGGCGTTTTGAGTAATATCTTTATTTTCTACACTTTGCCCTCGCACCTGCGACACCAAAAATAGAAGAGCAAGTCCTAGCGCAACAATAATTTTTATATAATCTTTATATGTTTTTTTCATTTGTTTTTGATAAATAAAGCAATAATAATCAATAAAGCAGGGTTTTAAACTCTGCGTATTTTCACAAAGTTAGTTATTTTCTCCTATTTTTTGATACTCAAAAATATTATTTTTAATTTACAAATAAATTAGTAAGTTTGCTTATTAAATTTTTCATTTTTTCAACTTGTTTTTTTTCAACTTGTTTTTTTTTCAACTTAATCCCAACTTAGTTTCCGCAAATTTTTATGAAAAAACCTACCACAACAACGCAAACGTGGAAAAATTCCTTCTGGAAAAATCCGTTTGGCAAAACTGTTTTATTTTTGATGTTTTTGCTTGGCATCTGCTTAGGCACTTACCAAACCGCAAACGCACAAGTAAGCAATTATAGTTTTGCTTCCTCCACAAGTGCCTACACGCCCATTGTAGGTACGGCAATGACTTTGCCCAACAGCGCAGTAGAGGCTTGGGACAGTGAATTTTTCTTCAATTCTACCGTTGGTGTAAATGGAACACTCACGCAAGGCACGTACAACTGTTTTCCTATTGGGTTTAATTTTACGTATGGTAGTGGCGTATATGATGGTTTTAGTATTGGCGTTGATGGCTGGATAAAGCTAGGCGCAACCACAGGAACAGCACTTGCAGCGGCTGGTTTTGGCTTGCCTCTCTCAAATATAGGAACAAACACAGCACAACTCATAGCTGGTTTAGGCATTGATTTGGCAGGTGGAATACGTGGAGAAGGCGCAACTTCAATAGGCACAAATACATATACTTTATCTGGAACAGGAACAGGCGCAATTTCTCAAATTGTAGTAGGTATGAGAGTTGTTGGAGCTAATTTTACTACAGGAACGACTATTACAGCCATTGCGGGGAATACGCTTACATTATCTAACGCCACACTTGCTACAAGTCCTATTTCAAAAGCGACTTTTTTGAATGGTGGAGAAATTAGTTATATCACCACAGGAACAGCAGGAAGCCGTACTTTGACCATACAATGGAAAGGTGTAGGGCGTTTTGATGCGTATGGTGATAATTTTAATTTCCAAATAAAACTAAACGAAACCAGTAATACTGTCGTGTTTTCTTATGGCACAATGACAATGTCTAGCACTTCAATAGATACAAGAACAGCACAAATAGGACTAAAAGGAGCAGTTTCTCCACTTAATGTAAACAACAGAATGGGAACAGGCACAACGGCTTGGACTAGTAACGCTATTGGTGTAACAAGCACTTCTACCATTGATTTGCAGAGTGCTACTGCGCCAGGTGGGCTTATTGCGCCTGCCTCTGGGCTTACCTATACGTGGACACGCCCTACGTTTTGCTCTGGTACGCCCGCCGCTAACAGTATTGTTGTACCCGCTGCAGGAGCTTGCCCAAATACACCATTTTACCTTACTTTGAGCAATTTTTATCCTTTTTCTCTCCTTTCTTATCAATGGCAATCTTCATCAACAGGCTTAGCAGGACCTTATACAAATGTGGCTAGTGGCGGAAATACGGCTATTTATGCTGCTACACAAACAACTGCAACAGCGTACCGTTGTTTAGTGTCGTGTTTGGGTGGTGCAAATGCTACCATTGCTGATGTACTTGTGCCTATGGGTGCACCTACAAACTGTTATTGCTATCCGCAAATTACCTTTGTGCCTGCCGCTTGTATCAATAATGTTACGCTAGTGGGGTCATCAGGAAACATCAATAATACTTCTATTACTTGTGCCGCACCTTATTATACTATTTTTTCTAGTGCAGTTACCACAAGTTTAGGTACAGGCGTAAGCTATCCTATAAATGTTGTGACAAGCTCATCTGCGGTGGTTTCTGTTTGGATAGATTATAACGTAAATGGCGTTTTTGAAATAACAGAATGGACACAAGTAGGCACGACAGGCACAAACAATATAGCTAATATTCTTATTCCTCTTGGTGCGACAATAGGACAAACCAAAATGCGTGTACGCAGCAGGTCAGACCCAAACACAAATGCCGCTGGTGATGCTTGTACGGCTTTTTCTTCTGGTGAGGCAGAAGATTACACAGTAAATATTATTGCTGGAACGGCTTGTAGTGGTCTTCCTGCTGCAAATACTTCATTATCAACTGTTGCCTCTGTCTGTGTAGGCACTTCATTTACGTTGTCTTTGGCTAATTTTTATAACTTTTCAGGGCTAAACTATCAATGGCAATCTTCTCCGACACTTACAGGAACTTATACAAATATTGTTGCTGCAACAAGTTCAAGGCTTACAACTACTCAAACGACTGCTACTTTTTACCGCTGTGTTATCTCTTGTGGTACGCCTAGCATAACGACAAGCACCAATTCAACGCCTGTGCAAGTAAGTTTATCTACAGGAACGGGTTGTTATTGTGTTGGTTCTGTGAGTAATGGGGCAGATACCGACATTGGAAATGTAACTTTTGGTACGCTCAATAACGGTATTGCAACGCCTGTTACGAGTAATGCAACGGCAGTCAACGCATATAGTGATTTTACGGCACTTCCTGCTCCAAATGTGGCACAAGGTGCAACTGTGGCATTATCATTATCTCAAATTGCTTCTACTAGCACTTTTTATGAAGGGCTTTTTGCAGTTTATATTGATTATAACCAAAATGGTCTTTTTACTGATGTTGGAGAGTTAGTTTTTTCTAGTACAGCACTTACAACAGGCGCTTTACCAACACAAACAGCTAGTATTTTGATACCAAACACAGCACTTCCTGGAAATACTCGTATGCGTGTGGCACTCAATGAAGGTGGCGGATTTGCGCCTTTTCCAATATCTCCTGCGTGTGGAATAGCTCCTTCTAGTTATGGAGAGGTAGAAGATTATACTATTAATATTACTGGTGTAAGTCCTTGTTCTATTCTTACTATTGGTACAAATACGGCAGATGCTGGTGTTATTGGTAGTGCTTATAATTTTGTAGGAACAGTAACGGCAAGCCCAACAACGGCAATAACTTATACAGTTTCTCCTGCACTTACAAATGGTTTGGTTTTAGATGCAAATACTGGAGTTATTTCTGCTACTACGCTCACAGGCATAGCATCAAATACAAATTATACTATTATGGCAACACAAACAACGCCAACAAGTTGTCCGTCTAATAACAGAGTGGTAAATATTATCATTACAAATTCTTGTGCTACGCTCACTAGTGGCATAAATACCGTTCCAAGTGGTGTTATTGGTAGTGCTTATAATTTTGTAGGAACAGTAACGGCAAGCCCAACAACGGCAATAACTTATACAGTTTCTCCATCACTTACAAACGGTTTGGTTTTAGATGCAAATACAGGAGTTATCTCTGCTAGTGTGCTTACAGGTGTAACAAATACAACAGTTTACACTATTACTGCAAAACAAACAACGCCAACAAGTTGCACATCTCTTCCAAGAGTTATAAGCATTGTAATTGGTGCAAATCCTACCACAAGTGTGGATAATCAGTTAGATAATAAGGTAAAAGTAGCTCCAAATCCTAGTAATAAGGATTTCAGGGTTGATTTCTCAAGTTTGAATGTAGAAAAAGCCCTTATACGTGTATATGATGCGCAAGGAAAGCAGGTTTATTCTTCTGAAACAAAACAAAATGTTTCTCTTGTTACTATTTCTTTAGAAAAATTTGCTAATGGCATTTATTTGTTGGAAGTTGAAACTTCAAAAGGGAGAGTTTTGAAACGTCTTATCAAAGAATAAGCCCCTAATCCCCAAAGGGGAAATTATGAATAAAATAACAAAAGCCACTCAAATTTGAGTGGCTTTTGTTTTATAAAAATTATTTTATTTTATTTGTCTTTTACCTTACACTTTGCCTTGCTTGCTTGTTACTTTGCCTTGCTTGCCTGTTACTTTGCCTGTCTTCTCTGTTACTTTGCCTTGCTTGCTTGTTACTTTGCCTGTCTTCTCTGTTACTTTGCCTGTCTTCTCTGTTACTTTGCCTGTCTTCTCTGTTATTTTACCTGTCTTCTCTGTTACTTTGCCTGTCTTCTCTGTTACTTTGCCTGTCTTCTCTGTTACTTTGCCTGTCTTCTCTGTTACTTTGCCTGTCTTTTCTGTTACTTTGCCTATCTTCTCTGTTACTTTGCCTATCTTTTCTGTTACTTTGCCTATCTTTTCTGTTACTTTGCTTGTAGCATTTTACATTATAGGTGTTAGATATTGTATTTTATATTTTTTTTACCTCATACTTCATACCTCATACCTCGTCCACAAAGGCAATATTTCTTTTTAGCCCTTCTAATTTTGTTCTTTTTAGGGCTGATTTTTTGAATACTTTTTTAAATGTTTCATCAGTAATTTCTAACCAATCTTTTTTATCTGAATTAGTCATAAGTTGTGTGAAATCATCATTTGGTGAAAATTCTGGTGTTTTGTGTGGCGTAGAAAATCTGTTCCAAGGACAAACATCTTGACAAATATCACAGCCAAAAACCCAGTTATCAAACATTCCAGCCACGTTTTTAGGGATTTGCTCTTTGAGTTCTATGGTAAAATAGGAAATACAACGACTGCCATCAACCACATAAGGTGCAACAATAGCGGCAGTTGGGCAAGCATCAATACAGCGAGTGCAAGTACCGCAATAATCTTTCGTAGGAGCGTCATAATCCAGTTTTAGGTCAATAATTAGCTCCGCAATAAAGAAAAAACTCCCTTTATTTTTGTTGATAAGGTTAGCATTTTTGCCAATCCAACCAGCACCACTTTTTTTTGCCCAAGCCTTATCCATCACAGGCGCAGAATCCACAAAAGCACGCCCTTCCACCTCGCCAATTTCTTGCTTTATAGCCTCCAAAAGTAGTTTTAGGCGTTCTTTCACGACAAAATGATAGTCTTCACCGTAGGCATATTTAGAGATTTTGAAAGGAGATTTTTCTGGATTTTCTTCTGTTTTTTCTTGTTGATTTTCTGTTGATTTGTTAGATTTTTCTTTGCTCAAATCTTTATTAAAATCTTTTTCAGGAAAATAATTAAACAACAAAGAAACCACAGATTTTGCGCCTTCTACCAAGAGTGTGGGATTTAGACGTTTGTCAAAATGGTTTGCCATATAGCTCATTTGCCCTTGCATATTGTTTTTGAGCCAGTTTTCTAGTCGTGGAGCTTCCTCTTCTAGAAAATCAGCCTTAGAAATTCCGCAAAAATCAAAGCCCAATTCTAGGGCTTTTTGCTTAATAAAAAGTGTATTTTTGGAAGTATTGAGCATTAAAAAGAGGTGCGAGGTGAGAAATACGAGGTACGAAGGTAAAACTTAGTTAAAATGAAAGCTACCTAAACATACAACATTTTATCAAAAAAACCAAAAAAATCATAAAAAAATCATAAAAAAATTAGTAATTCATATACAAAAAACCTTACTTTTGTAGAAATATTTTGCTTTTTGTCAATTTTCTTTCATTTTTCCTAAAACTTCCTAAACTCCTACACAAATGAACAATAACTTTTTTACGGACTTGCTAAAAACCCAGCAGCAAGCAATCACGGATATGCTCACGCCTAAAAATCAGGCAACTACGAGCAACCCTATACAAGATGTTTTTGGTAAAACTGAAAAACTTTACCAAGATTTTTTTGGTCAGAAAAAACCTGCACCAGTTGAAAAAACGCCCATAGAACAAGCAGGCGAGATGATGCAGTCTTTTTTGCAACAACAAACCGTAATGGCACAACAATGGACAGAACTTTTGCAAAAAGCCTTCACGCCTGCGCCTACCAATATGAAGGAGCAGTTTGAAAAACTTTATATGCAAATGATGACACAAATGACACAAACTGCATCTAGCAATATGATTGGCAATTTGATGCAGGGACTTACCAAAAATAATGGCGTTTACGGGCAAATGGAGCAACTTTTCCCAATGATGCAACAAAATATTACGGCAAATAATTTTAAGCCTGATATGACAAGTATGATGGACGGTTTCAAGTCACTTGATATCAACAAAACCATCAGCCAACTAATGGGTAATATCTCTCCTAACAGCGCAGGAGGCACTGTTGAGCAACTGTCGCAAATGGGTAATACGCTTTTTGGTGAAATAAAAAAGATGACAAGTTCCCCATTTATGGAGCAAATGATGCTAGAAATGAAAAGCAAAATGACTAAGGAAGCAGATAAAAACAAAGAAACTGGTTATGATGCACTTTTGAAAATGCAAAAAGTGTTCAAACCGTTGATGGTTGGTTTGCCTGCAAGCAACGAAAAAGAAATGTTTGAGGCGGTGATTGCTTTGCAAGATGAATATTCACAATATTACATTCATTCGTCTAAAATCCAGGAAATGACTAACCAAATACTGGAGAAAAGTATGCAGGTTACGACCCAAAAAGTAGCAGACAGAATGGCAAAAGGAGAAACTATTACTTTTGATGACTTTTTCCAGAGCTGGCTAAACGTCACAGAAGCTGATTTGATTGCGTTGTATCAAGGCAAAGAGTTTTCTGTGGAACAAGGCAAAATGGTACAAGTAAGCACTTCTATTAGCAAACTAATGGAAACACAAATGGAAAAAACTTTGAAACATTTGCCGCTTGCTTCTCGTACAGATTTGGACGAACTTTCTGCCACTATCCACGAGTTGCGTGTGAAAGTGAGAGGTTTAGAACAAAATCTTGCAAAAAAAACAGCTGAAAAATCTACAGAAAAACCTACAGAAAAAGGTGAAAAAGAAACACCAAAAAAAGCAGAAACAGTAGCCAAAGTGGTCACAAAAGCAGTAGTCAAACCAGTTGAGAAAGTTGCAGAGAAAGCTACGGAAGTCAAAAAAGTTATTCGTAAGAAATAATTGTGGTTTATTGAAGTCAGGTGGAAACAACTGACTTCAATAAATGAATTGTGAATGATTACTTTGTATTCATTCACAATTCACCATTTAAAATTCACAATTACATCATTACTATTGCCAGATAAATAGGCATTCCAAAGGTAATATTAAATGGGAACGTAATAGCAAGTGCCATAGGCAAGAAAATGCCTGGATTTGCCTTTGGAACGGCTATTTTCATAGCTGCAGGAACAGCAATATAAGACGCACTTGCCGCCAAAACCGCAAATATAAACCTATTTCCTATATCTTCTGTTACCAAACCACTCAAAAACGCTATTATACAACCATTTAGCAAAGGTATTATGATGGCAAATATGGCAGTAAACCAACCATTTTTAAGGAAATCTCCTAGTTTTCTTCCACTCACAATACCCATATCTAACAAGAAAATAGCCAAAAATCCTTTAAACATATCTGTTGTAAATGGTTTGATGCCAAGAGCTTGTTTGTCGCTTGCCAAAAGTCCAATAACTAGGCTTCCTAAAATCAATAAAACGCTACCATTCGTGAAAGAATGACCAACCACCCCGCCTAATTTAGGAGAATTTTCGTCTTTTTCTTTGGAGTATATTCTAATCAAAATCACACCAATAACAATAGCTGGAGCTTCCATAAGTGCCATTACGGCTACCATATGCCCGCCAAAAGTGATTTTTTGCATCTCTAAGAAAGATACTGCCGTTACGAATGTTACTGCACTCACAGAGCCATAAGTAGCTGCTATTGCGCCTGCATCTTCAATATTTAGTTTTCTTTTTAGGATGAAAAAAGTATAAAGTGGTATCAAACAAGCTATCAAAATTCCGAACAAAACAGACCAAAGAATGCTTATGGTAAAATGGCTGTGAGCAAGTTCTTGTCCGCCTTTAAAGCCAATAGAGAACAATAAATAAAGAGAAATAAATTTAGAAGAGCCTTCTGGGATTTCTAAATCACTTTTGAGACGCACCGCAATAACGCCCAAAACAAAGAATAATAACGCTGGATTAGTGAGGTTTTCTAATAATAAACTAAAATTCATTTTATAGATTTTAAAGATGAGTTATAAGTTATGAATTATGAATTATGAGTTATGAATTTTATGTAGGCGTTTGATTTATCAAAACATCACTTGATAAATTAAGTGGCTACGAAGTTCAAAATACAAGTTATCAATGTCATTACTAAGTTAAAAATACGTTGTACTTTGTATTTCAATTCATAATTCATAATTCATAACTCAAAACTCAAAAAAGCTATTTTTTGATTGTTTCCAAATAATTATCTGGCAAAAACTCCACTTTGCCCGTTTTCAGGTCATAAACTGCCCCCACTACTTTTGCAGAATTGTTTCTAATAGCTTTTGTAAGTACTGGCTCAAGTGTTTGGAGTTGTTTTACTTGCATTGCAACATTGATTTTTACGGCATTTTCTACCAAATCCCCGCTCACTGTTTTGGCAAGTTCTGCAGCTGGTTTGATAGCGTTGATAAGTGTTACTATATGCCCTGGCACTTCTGGGATTTTGCAGGCTGCCGCAACTGCTCCGCATTGTGTATGCCCCATCACGACAATAAGTTTTGCCTCCAAAACGACATTTGCAAATTCAATGCTTCCCCACGAGGCATAAGAAGAAACTTGCCCTGCAGTGCGCACAATAAACAAATCACCCAAACCTTGGTCAAAAATAATCTCACTTGGTACTCTTGAATCAGAGCAACCCACAATAATTGCAAATGGTTTTTGCCCTTGTGCCACTTCTTTTACTCTGTCAATATCTTGGCGTGGGCGTATGCTTGCACCTTTCACAAAGCGTTCGTTGCCTTGTTTTAGCTTCACTAATGCATCATCAGCATTTACGGGTAGTGTTGTGGCTGTCGTTACAGTTGGTTTTACAACTTGTGCACAAGAGGTGGATAGTGTACAAAAAGCAGAGAAAACAACTATTAAAGCCGTTTTTAATGTAAAATTTTTTTGTATGATGCTGAACATTTTTCTATTTGGTTTAATTAAATATTTTATTATAGTAATTTTTATAAAAAAATAGCTTTACTATTTTACGTGCAAAATTAAGTATTTTATTTACAATCACCAAAATATTTGTGAAAAATTTGTAAAAATAAATAAATAAAGGTTGTTGTATTGCTACAACAACCTTACAGAGGTATCCCATTGCTGAAATACACTTTTTCAATTTGTTTACCTATCTTACTCACTTACTTACTTTTATTATTTTTGATACGAAAAAGAACATAATTCGTAATAGACAATTCGTAATTGAATTATTATTTGGTTTTCAAACGTGTCCAAGTGTCTGTTTTTCCAAAAAGAGAAACACCCACAAAACCACGCACTTCTAACGTATTAGCATCTGGCATTACAATGCGACTGTTGTAAGTAGTGCCACTTTCTGGGTCGTAGATAGTACCGTCCTCATATGTACCGTTTTGTTTGTATGAAAAACTTTTTAGAAGTAAAAAGCCCATTAGTGCTTCCTTGCGTTTTGCCTCATCAGGGTTATTTTTGTCTAATTTCGCCACGCCTGTCTTTGGGTCGTTTGGCTCACGTAGCCAGACAATTTTGCCATAATATTTGCCATTTTTGGCAAGATAAATATTCACACGTGCTTTTCCGCTACTAGGAAGCCACAAACCAGCAATATCATTGGCAGCTTTTTGTGCGAAAGTTGTGCCACTCAAAAGGAAAAAAGCACATAACAAAGTGAAGAAAATGTTTTTTGATTTCATATTTTTGAAAAATTAAGAGTTGATTTTTATTGATTATTGATTTACTGTTTGTTCTCACGTTGTGCGTGGAATTTTTGTTTAGGAATTGTTTGATAAAAGTTTTGCACTTCGTGTTTCAAACTTCAAACTTCGTATTTCAGACCTCAAAAACACACATTTCAAAACTCGTGCCAAATCTTATGGGCTAACAAGATTTAGGCTGATATTGAAATAAAGCGGATTGGTGAGCGTATTTTTCATCACATATAGTTGGTCTCCACCAAGTCCTCTGTAAAAGTCTCCATTATCTACTTGATATCTAAAGTTATAGCGGTAGCCCGCCTGCACAGATAGCCAAATAAAGCCACTTAGTTGCCTTTCATAAACTGCTCTCATACGCAGTTCTGACCGTCTAAGTTCTACATCTTTGTTATTTGCACCAAATTCATTGTTTCTATTTTGCAAACGGTAGCTGTTTCCTTCCAATTCATAACCCAAAAGCAAAATGCTACGTGGGTTGAATGTACGCCTATAATGCACACGTGCAGGGAAAAGAGCTTCAATACCCCATTTTCTGTTTTCCGCTGTGAAGTTATACAGAATAACAGGAATATAATTTAATTCACCAGCTCTATAAGTACGTGCTACTCCAAAGCCATACTGCAAACGGTCGCTTTTTTTCCAACCATATAACGCAGTAATGGAGTGCTTCATATAACCAAGTGGTTGCCACTGTGTAAGGTCATAATCCCCATTTACTTCGTGCTGCGTATTGAACAGAAGAAAAGTCTTGATATTCAAGGGTTTAAAAACCGTAAAATTAACATTGGCACTGCGCAAAGCATTGTTTTGCAAAGAATTAGGCAGTCTGTTACTTGTTGCCGTAATATTTTTGTTTTCAAACGCATAATGACTCTCCATGTAACTTGCACCAATATTCACCGTAATTTTGTTGTTAGAAACAACAGGAAAGTTAGCTAAAAAGCGCAAATCGTGTGTTCTACTAACATTTTCTGTTTGTTCGTTGGTAGTTTTGCCATCAGGCTGAACATCACTTGTGGTCATTTTGTAGCCCAACTGATAGTCGTAGCCAATAGAAATAAGTTTTGTAGGACTTATTCCAAAAATCTTGGACGTGCAATAGCGTTTTGTGCCTGTTGCTTCTTGCACTTCACCCTGAAACTGGCTTAGGTCTGTACTTCCGCCTGCTGGGTCTGCTGCGCCTTCTTCATCTTCTTTATTTTGCTTTTTGGTTGTGTCTGTTTGCGCTATTGCGCTAGACATTATCCCAAGGCAGAATAAGGAGCAAAGAATAATTTTTTTAATAGTTGATTTTAGCATAAAGTTTAAATAATTACTTGTTATGTTATAGTATTGCTTGTATTATAAGTTCAAACTTAAGCAAATTTATTATTACTTTATTCATAATAGTTGTAAAATATTTTTTATTTCGGTTAAATTTATTGTAATATATTCATTATCAAGCTAATTATTTTTACTTTTTACTTTATAGCATTACTTTTGTAAAAATAGGATATTCTTAAAAAATAAGTTTTATAACAGTACTTTTAATTCTGAAAAAATGTAATATTATTCTTGTTTCTATCTTTTTTTTCGTATTTTTAGGCAAATATTTAGCTAACTTTTCATTCCTAAAAAAATCATTTTCTATGGATATTTACCAACTTGTTGCCTCAAAAACAGATGACAAAAAACTTGAAAATTTCTTCAAAGAATTAGAGAAATTTGACAAGAAAAAAGATTACTCAAAACTCTCTAAATCCCAAGTAGAGTTAGGTTTAATTTTCTTAAATGGCTTCCCTGAACTCCGCCTAACGGAAAATGACCCCAACCATAACTACACAGAATATGTAGCCCAAGACTCCAAAAAATACCACCGTATTGTGGCACTTTGCAGCGGTGAGAACACAAAGTTAGGCACAAATTCAGCCACAAAAAACAATATTTGGGACGAAAATAAGGCACTTTGGGTGTATTTTTTTGGTGAAGAAACCGCCAAATTTATTAAAGAGGCAATGCTCCTTTATCCAAAAGCTCCCCTTCAGCAAAGGTACGTTAGGCAGGCTTTGCGTGCGCCTAATATGCAGGAGATGCACTTCATCAACCAGCTAAACGGCATTATAAGCCTACTAGGGCAACTTATTTATGATTTCTCGCTAACGGAATATGCCATTTATAGCAATTATCTAAACCTCTACAACTCCAATATTACCTATCTTTGGGCAGCGGCAATCAACCAAAAAGATAAAAATATTTTTCCAGTAATGTTGGATATTATTTATGGTAGGCACGAAACTGATACTGTCACTACAGCTGTCAGTCAGCCTATTATCAAGGCTATGCTACTTTCTGATAATGTGGAGGCTTGGGAGGCAGTAGAGAAACTTTTGCTTGCTGCACAACGACAAGAAGGACTTAGACAAGTGGTTTTAGATTGTCTGCCAGAGGTGTCTGTGGGTGCAATGAAGCACTTTATTAAGGTGATTCTGAAAGAAAAACTTACAAGGTTTTCTTCTGTGATACGTGCCTTAAATTCGTGGGCAAACCTTGGCTGGGAAGCAGAAAAAGAAAGCACTATTATCCGCTTTTTGGAGTTTTCTGATAAGTTTTTAAACGAAATTTCAGACGAAAAACCATTACTTGTTGATAGTAAGTTGTTTCTTGATGCAGTTGCCAGCGCAAATGCTAGCAAAGACAATGCAGAAATTTATATGGCGTTGTGGGCGCAAGGCGTGTATGACGTAGAAAAAACCTATCCTTTGCTTGATTATCTTACTGATAATCAAGATTTAATACAAACCACCCCACTAGCAACTGCTAGCCCCTCCTTAAAAGTAGGGGGACAAAAAACTCCCCTCCTTTCTAAGGAGGGGCTGGGGGTGGTTACAGCTAACAATAACATTTTAGCTTTGTATTTTGTGCAACAAATAAGTTTTCCAGAAATTAGCATAAAATATGCCCTAAAACTCCTTGAAAGCAATAATTTGGAGGTTTTGGCGTTTGTATTGCCACTTTTGAATAATCAAAATTTGAGCGCATTTTTGGGAGATAAAAAAGACGAAGTTTTTGAGATTTTGGTAGAAAAATTAAAGATTTTACCTGCAAAACCTAAGGTTTTTGAGGGTTTGGTTTTTGCGTGGCATAAGACAGAAGTAAGCAAAGATAATTCTTTTTGGATAATGCTAAACCTTACGGATTTCACGCAGGAGAACGAAATAGACAAGATTTTGCCGTTTTTTGGTGAGATGAACAGCCTACAAAGGCAACATATTGTATATTTCATTTTGCTAAGTAATTATAAATATGAAGCTGATGGAAGAGTTGTGCAACCACCACTAACCAAAAAACAGCGTGCTTTTGCGTTTAGCATTATCAAAGACAAAGCAGATTATGTTAGAACTGCGGCAATAAATGCTTTTAAAAATGAAGAAATTACTGAAGATGAATTGCCTATTTTTGAGGATATTTTAAGTAGAAAATCCGCTGGTATGCGCAAAATTGTTATTGATATTTTTTTGAGGCTAAAACCGCAACTTTTGCAAATTTCTATTGAAAGATTGCTTAAAAGTGCCGCAGAACAACGTCTGGCAGGTTTAGATTTGCTCACGCAAACAAAAATAGCTAAACTTTTGCCTTTGGAATGGATAGACAAAACCGCCCTGAAATTCTCTGAAAACCCTAAAATAACGGCACAAGAGAAGATTATGGTGGACGTTTTGGTATCAAATGCTGCCACACTTGACTACAACACTGAAAACGGTTTTGGGCTTTACAATCCTCAAAATATCACGCCTGCACAAAATCCTACGTTGCCCACAACAGGAGAATATGTAGAGAAAACAAAAAATAATCCTGCTGGGCTTTCTGTGTCGTTGGAAAGTATAAATAATGCCTTTGAGGAGCTTAAAAAGCTATATTTGGAAAATAAAAACTTTGAATATACCATTGAAAATTGGGATAATTCTGTTCAAACGGTGCTTTTGGGAAATACTTTTTCTCAACTTGTAAGAAAAGATACAGACTTCACCAATGAGCAACGTTTTGATAATTATCCCCTTGTCAAAATATGGAAAAAGTGGTTTGATGATGCTAAATTCACTGATTTGGATTGGTATTTGATAGCACTTGGAAAAGACATTACGCCTATGATTTTGCCAGAAAATCTACAAGAAAAATCTACAGAAAAAGAAGAAAAAACAGGCAAAAAAAATAGTAAAATTTCTCATGGTGGGAAAAAGCTAGCTTCTGAAAATCAAGGAGAAAATCAAGATTCGTTTGTTGCATTTTTTCAAAAAACTTTCCAAAAAGTCAATGATAAGACTATTCAAGCAACTATTCCTACAGTTGGAGAGGGCTGGAACAATCCAATTGACCAAATAATGGTTATTTTTATGTATTTGGTTGATTATCCAAAAAAATTGGAATTTTTGGAAGGGCTTCTAAAAACTTTGTATGCAAGTGTGGATAAGGACGAAGTGAGCAAACTTTTTGTGCACAAAGACCAATGGGGAAACGAATATTACCAAACGTGGCGTGATGCATCTATTTTTACTCAAATTTTAAGTAATTATAATTATTCGTTTAATTCTGGTGATACAAGTGATGCGCAATTTACGGAGTTTTGGCAACTTGAAAAATGGGTGAATCAAACAATGCCCGAATACCCAAATAAACCGCTTTATTTGCCTGCTATGCAATATTCGGCACGTGCTTTTAGCCTAAATCTTATCACAAAAGATGAGCTTTTTGCACGTATTATGCAACCTGATTTCATCACAAGTATTACCACAAAACCTATCAAAAAAGAGGTGTTTTATGGTTATGAATACCAAAAACCAATTTTGGAACAATTCCCTTATCTCAATGATTATAAGGACATTGTGAGAGATAGGATTTTGGAAATAGAACTCAAAAGAGGTGATACTGCCACACCTGTAACGCATCTTGCCACAAGCCTGCAAAGCCTTTTTGGCATTAGCATTTTTGTGGATATTTTGACAGGATTGGGCAAAGACACGCTAAATAGGGGCTATATCTACTATTGGGGCGGGCAAACCAGCAAAAAGGAAATTTTGAGTACGCTCCTAAAAAGGTGTGAAACGCTTCCAAATGAAACACAAACGGATTTTAATGAGAAAATAAAAGCTGCAAAAATTACTGAAAAACGCCTTGTAGAAGCGGCTACTTATGCGCCTCAATGGCTCAAATATGTAGCTGAAAATTTGGATTGGAAAGAGATGCAAAAAGCCGTTTGGTGGCTTCACGCCCATACAAATAGCTATCATTCTGCAGAAACAGAAACAGAAATTGCTAAATATTCAAAGGTGGAAATTGCGGATTTTAAGGAAGGTGCAGTTGATAGAGAATGGTTTAAAGAGGCTTATGAGTCTTTGGGTGAAGAACGCTGGAAACTGCTTTATGATGCTGCAAAGTATATTTCTGACGGAAATGGGCATATTAGGGCAAAACTCTATGCAGATGTGATTTTGGGCAATATTACGCTGGAAGACATCACCAAAAAAATTACTGAAAAACGCAATCAGGATTATTTGCGTGTGTTTGGGTTGTTTGCGCTTTCTGCAAAAAATCAAGAAAAAGAAGTGCTTTCACGTTATCAGTTTTTGCAGAAATTTAAGAAAGAAAGCAAAGCATTTGGCGCACAAAAGCAAGCTAGTGAGGCACTTGCGGTGCGTATTGCTATGGATAATTTGGCTCGTACTGCGGGCTTCCCTGACCCTATGCGCCTTACGTGGGCAATGGAAACACAAGAAGCAATAGACATTATTAGCAGAGCTAAAGCCTTGAACTTCAATGAGGTAACTATTAGTTTGATTGTTGATGAAGATGGAAAAGCCTCTTTGGAGTGTTTTAAAGCTGACAAACAACTCAAAAATATTCCTGATTCTCTCAAAAAAGAGCCTGCAGTTATTGAATTGAAGGAATTTAATAAAACGCTCAACGACCAATACAAACGCACTCGTAAGAGTTTGGAGGAGGCTATGGTCAATGGTGATGTATTTATGTTGTCAGAAATTAGCAATTTGATGAATCACCCAGTTGTATCACCAATGCTAAGAAAATTAGTGCTAAAAACTGAAAATAAAGCTAATAATAAAACAGGAAAAATTAGCTTTTCTTTAGGTTTTTGGAAAGAAAACAACCTTGTTTCTGCAACTGGTGAAGTTTTTGAGCCAAATGCAAGTATTCAGATTGCGCATTGTGTGGATTTGTATGAAGATAAACATTGGTCTGATTATCAAAAATATTGTTTTGAAAATCAAATAAAACAACCTTTCAAACAAATTTTCAGAGAGTTGTATATACCAACTGGTGACGAATTGAAGGAAAAAACTATCTCTCGCAGGTATGCAGGGCATCAGGTGCAAACTTTCAAAACGGTGGCACTTCTCAAAGGGCAAGGCTGGACTGTGGATTATGATGAGGGTTTGCAAAAAGTTTTTCATAAGGAGCATTATATAGCCAAAATGTATGCTATGGCTGATTGGTTTACGCCATCAGAAATAGAAAGTCCAACGCTAGAAACCATTGAGTTTATTGACCAAAAGACTGGAAAACTGGTTGTTTTTGAAGATATGAACAAACGTATCTTTTCAGAAGTGATGCGAGATATTGATTTGGTAGTGTCTGTGGCACATGTGGGCGAGGTTGATGTGGAAGCAAGTCAGTCAAGCGTAGAGCTACGTGTTGCGCTTGTGCGTGAAACTATGCGACTTTTCAAAATTACCAACGTAACATTAAAAGATGCTCACGCACTCATTAAAGGCACAAGAGGAGATTATTCTGTGCATTTGGGAAGTGGTGTGGCGCATAAAGTTGCGTCAAGTGCTTTATTTATTTTGCCTGTTCATTCGCAGCAAAGAGGAAAAATGTTTTTACCATTTTTGGACGAAGACCCAAAAACTGCAGAAATAATGTCTAAAATTTTGCTTTTAGCCAAAGACAATGAAATCCAAGACCCCACTATTTTGAGCCAGTTGTTGTAGAAATGGGTATAAACAAAAAAAGCCACTTTGAGCGTTTCAAAGTGGCTTTTTTTAAGATACTATTCTCTTTTGGTAATTTTCAGCAATAATGTAATTTTCTATTTCTATTTTTCTATTTTTGCTAATTTCTAAAAAATCAATTTCTTTGTCTATTCCTAAAAAACGCCTATTTGCTAAGTTGGCGGCTATACCCGTTGTACTACTTCCTGCAAAAGGGTCTAATATCCACGCATTAGGCTTTGTAGAGGCTAAAATCAATCTTGTAAGAACTGAAAGCGGTTTTTGTGTTGGGTGTTTTCCACAAGATTTTTCCCATTTTTCTACTGCTGAAAGTTTCCAAATATCTTTCATTTGCTTATGATTATTAAGTGTTTTCATCAATTCATAATCAAAATAATGCTGAATTTTCGGATCTTTTCTTGCCCAAATAATGTGTTCTGTGGCATAATTAAAGTATTTTTTTGAAAAATTTTCTGGTGGGTCTGTTTTCTCCCAAGTGATAAAATTGAGAATTTTAAAACCTAATTCATTTAAAAGTTGCCCAACTGAAAAAATATTATGCATTGTACCACTTATCCAAATAGTAGCATCATCTTTCATTTTATCTTTCATCAACGACAACCATTTCCTATTAAAATCATTGACAAAATCAAACCCTTCTGATTTGTCCCATTCTCCTTTATTTACACTTGTAATCTTTCCATTTTTAATAGATAAACCATCATTAGATAAAAAATAAGGCGGGTCAGCAAATATCATATCAAATTTGTGTTCAAATTTGGGCAATAATTCCGTTGCATCTCCGTAAAGAAGATGAAAATTGTTGTCTTCTGATTTAAAATAAGGTTTTATCATCATCAATGAGTAAACTTAAATCAATATTTGGAATTATTTGTGAATTAGTATATCCTTTTTTATAATAAAAAGCCCTTCTTTTTACCTTAATTGTGCCTCCTTCTCCATCAGGAGCATCTGTTTTGTCTTGGTTATTGGCTGCTTTTGTTTTTGGCTCTAAATATGTACCCATACTACAAGAAAGTTTTTCCGCTAAACCTTGGCTAATATAGCTTTGGATAAGCTCCCAATCAGTTTTAAAAATTGATAATTTATCATTATTTGGATGATCAACAAAATAATCTATGATTTTATAGTTATTTTGGTCAAGCACTTTACTATTCTCTTTGGCTAAATAAACAATCCAAAAAGTGAGATTTATTTTATTTCTGATTTTTGCGGTTTCCCATTCTTCCTCAACAACTTGACAATAATTTATCATTTGAATTTGTGTTGGTTCTTTTGCTTTTATCTGACCATCTTTATTTTTTTGAATAGGCAAAACCTTTACCTCACAACCTATTTCTGGAATGTCGGCATCAGCAAAATTATTATTCTTAATTCCCAATAAAGTTTCAATAATTAGCCCTGATGCACCTTTTTTCATATTTTGGCGTTCCATTTTCAGCTCTATTTTTATCTCTCCAATAGTTTTACCTTTTGAATTTTTGATAATTTCAAATAATGGTGTCAAAATTTCAATAGCTTTACTATTAAGCATAAATTTCTTTTTTTATGTAATTGCTGATAAGTAACTCGTTTAATTGTCCTCTTTTTTCTGCATTTGCATTGATACTTCGTTTTGCTTTTACCCTTGCAATAGTAAAATCACCGTACAAATCATCAAAAAAATCATTGGTTGCATCTTTGCCTTTTACATCAGAGTTGCTTAATAGCCATTTATGCCCAAGAATATCTATTTTGGAACAAAAATCTTTTAACCTAATTTGTTGCAGGTCATTAAATTCATCTTTTGCATACGCATTAAAGCTAGATGTTTCATTTAAGGGTTTGTAGGGAGGATCAAAATAAAATAGTGAGTTATCACCCACATAATCAAGCGTTTGCTCGTAATCACCGCACAGAATTTCCACTTTTTGAAGGGCGTTGCTAGTTGCGAAGATATTTAATTTATCACAAATGGTTGGTTTTTTGTACGAACCCATAGGAACATTATAGCCATTATTTCTATTTACACGATATAATCCATTAAAGCAGGTTTTATTCAGAAAAATAAATAGGGCAGCCTGTGTTGTTTTTTCTGTTGCTCGTGTGTTGTATAAATCTCTTTTTTGATAATAATATTCTTTCTTTTTTTCTTCTTGATTTTCTAATAAATGATATTCTTCTTCTAAATTCTCTAAAACAATAATCAATTCATTTGGTTTAGAGGCAATTATGCTATAAACATTCATCAAATCAATATTTATATCATTGATAATTACTTTTTCTAATTTCGGAAAATTATTAATTATCCAAAACATAACTGCGCCACTTCCCACAAAAGGCTCAATATAGGTAAATTTATTGTTTTTTGCTTCCAAAGGCATCAATTTTTCTATTTCATTGATTAACTGTGTTTTACCACCTGCCCATTTTAAAAATGGTTTTGCTATTTTTTCTGACATTTTTTAATAGTTTATACTGCGACTAGGCAAAATTAAGCATAAAAATTCATTTTTCAAAGAGGATTATTTTATTTCAAAAAATGTATTTCGTCACTCGTAATTGAACTATTCTCTTTTCCTTTTGGGCAAAGTGAAGACCATTTTTTTGAGATGAAAATATTTTTCACTAGAAAAAAGGTCGTTGGGGTTTTTTAGGCTGATGCCATAAAGTACAAAATAATCATCATACCAACTTGTTATACTGGCATCATTGATGTCAATATGAGCCTTTTTTTCTTCTTTTTCTGATGGATATTCTTCTTTATTAGGATTTTTGTAATATTCTTTTTTAGATCTAAAAATACTGTCATTGCCTTTAAAAGCACTTATTTTATATTGGTCTGTGTTCAGTTGAAACAAAACATCTTTTGTTTTTCCTATGTGAGGCACAACGACACGTTGCAATTCCTGCATCTGCATATCATCTAAGGAAAGAATATTATCTGCTACAATCTTGCCATTTTGGTCAAATTCTACCATAAAAGCGTGGCTATAAACAAAACTAGGGCGCATATTCATATTATTGTAGGGCGACATAGGCGCATACGGATTATTAAACTGTCCAAAACCATAAGGACGAAAACCACTGTACCCATTATAATAGTTATTATTCATATTATTTTGTGTGTTTGTTTCGTAGGCTTCCCCCACAACGACAATATTTTCCCCTTTTTTGATGAGTTTGTGCAAGATAATGCTATAACGGTAATTCACACTTTTGCCTTTGGCACGTTGTTTTTCTATGCGTTTGTAGGTGCGTTTTTGCTGTCCTTTTGACATATATTTAAAGAAATTTTGTAAATCACTAAAAGAAATATATTTGATATATTCTTGCTGATTATCTGGGCTGACACGCACGAAAGCAAGTCCGTTGGCATATTCTTTACAACTTTCTCCGTAGGTGGCTACCAAAAATTGCTTGTCTTTGATGACAAGATGTTTGGCAAAAATAAGTGTTTGGTTATCTCGTGTCTTCACTTCAAG
The DNA here is from genome assembly GCA_043772375.1 of Raineyaceae bacterium. Lineage (GTDB taxonomy): Bacteria > Bacteroidota > Bacteroidia > Cytophagales > Thermonemataceae > JANYGM01. The sequence goes on from JAYVGJ010000247.1 coordinate 40,422, forward strand.
GTTTTCAATAAGTCTGCCATCACTTTGAAAAGATTTGATAACTATATCACATTCAGAGCGTTTTTCTGTTTTTTTGGCAACAATATAACCTTTGACATTGTCATAATCTACGCTCAAATCTCTTATTTTTAAGTTTTTCTTAAAGACATCTGGCACAACTTTTATTTTATTATCAAAAAAACTAAAATCCAAAACGGTGAGTTCTCTACCAACTTCTCCCACAATGAAAGCATTTTTGCCAAAAACTTGCATTTCTGCAAAATCAATGCTCACTGGTGATTCTGCCTGCTTAAAATCTAGCTCACCACTTTCAAAATCAACTTGCAAAATAGCCACTATTTTTTTAGCAGACTGATAATATAAAAAGTAGGCTTTGTCTTCTGAAAGTTCTTTAGCGTTGATTTTATAGGCAAAACGGTTGTCTAAAACGTATTCTTTTATCCAAACTGGATTTAGATTTTTATCATATTTACGAAAAATATATTTCCTTGTACTGTTTTCTCCTTTTTCAGAAGAAAATAACAAAATGCCTTTTTCTACAAATGAAAGTGCCTCAAAAGTCATATCTTTGCGTTTTTCTACAGGAATTTCTACTTTTGCCTCTTCAGAAAATTGTGCAAAAACATTATGTTGAACACTTAATAAAAAAAGGAAAAAAAGGAAAAAAAGGAAAAAAGAGGAGAAATAAGATTTTCTTTGATTTTTTTTTGAAGAATTCTCTTGATAAAATAGCATAATGAAAAAAGTATTAAAAAATGAAATTGATAAAATGAGAACGGTTTTTTGGGGTTAGAAGTTTTTGGAAAGGTAGCAAATTTATTACCAAAAGCAATTTTTAGACTATTTTTTAAATAAAATTATTTTTTTTTTGATAAAATAAAAAATTAGCATTATATTTGATTTCTAAATTTGTAATTGTTTTTTAATAGTTATTAAATGATTGTTTAATTTTAAACTAATATCAATATGAAAAAGTTTTTGTTTGCTATAGCACTTGTAGCATTTATAGGCAGTACTCCTGCGGTTTCTTATGCACTTTCTAATGAAATATCTATCATAAAAAATGATGATGACAAAAAGAAAAAAGCAGCTGCTGAAAAGGCAGCTAAAAAAGCGGCTTTAGCAGAAGCTAGAGCAAAAGCCAAAGCTGAAAAAGCTTCTTGCGGAAAAGGTGAGAAAAAATCAGGCTGTTGCTCACAAAAAGCAGCACAATAAATTACCTAAAATCAGTTTAGTAACTGATTTACGAATCTGTTTATTGTTATAAGTTATCATTGGTGTTTTTACAATAGATAAATTCTTTGTAAAAATACCAATTTTACATTTGTTAGATTTTGCTACCGTACACAGTTTAAAAACCGCCCTGATTTGTGTCCCCACAAACCAGAATGAGGTAGTACAATCACTCAGCTCTTATGATATGAAATACATTTTTTGTCGTAATTCTTGGTTTGTGGAGACACAAACCAAGAAGATTTCGCTGATAATAAACTGTGTACGGTGGCAAATTGTTAGATTTGAAAAAAAACTTAAATATCAAAATTCTTCTAAAAAATTATTATTATACTTTTATATGAAAATCCAAAAAATATTTCTTTATGTGGTTTGTGTAGTAGGTTTGGTGTTGTTTCAAAAAAATGCTATTGCACAAGTGCCGACTTTTGGTAAAGGTTTTTACCGTTTAACCAATGATTCTTTGAAAAATACCAAATCATTGGAAATTCTTAATGATGGCAAAAAGGACAAAATTCAAATGGGTAAAACGGGTACTTTTACAGGGCAATATTGGCAAATAACAGCTGTAAAGGAAGGACAATACCGTTTAACTACAAAACTTCTGGGAGCAACTAAAGCTTTGGCATTAGTGGTAGAAGATGATAAAATGCTTCTGCGCCTAGTAAAGGTTAATACCAAAGAAAATGGGCTTCAACTGTGGAACATAGAACCTGTAGAAGGTAAAAAAGGTTTCTATGACATCAACAACGTCAATTCAGGTCCTATGGTAATTCTAACAACTGGAAAAAATGGTTTGAATTTAGTATATAGAGAACCAACTACTCCAAGCCAACATTGGCAAATTACGCCAATAAATAACAAAGGTAAATAATTAGAAAATTAAAAAAATAAAACGACTTCATAAGTATTCTATCTTTTGAAGTCGTTTTTTAGGTTAAAATTTGAAAAAAAGTATATGTTTTTTGAAAAAAACACCTACATTTGCAATAATACAATTATACTAAAAATTAACACGAAAAATCAATATTAACCCATAATATAACCTAATAATGGAAGAAAATAAATCACCTAAAAAAGACCATTTTATTTTAGGTCTTTTGATTGGAGCTGCGGCAGGAGCTGCATTAGGGCTTTTGTATGCACCTCGTGAGGGCAAAGAAATGCGTCGTAGGCTTACTTTTCAACTTTCAAAAGTAAGAGAAAAGCTAACTAATTATTTAAGTAGTATCAAAAATGGTGCTGATACACATATTAGTACTGCTAAAACGAAAGGAGAGCAAGTTGTCAATGAATCAAAAGAAAAAGCAGAAAAACTTCTTAGTGAAGTAGAAGCTCTAATGGGACAACTCAAAAAGTAATTTTTAATTAGAAATATTTGGTGTCAAAACTGTATTTACTTCACACCTCACACTTCACACCTCACACCTCACACCTCACACTTCAAAAAATGGCTTTATCTATCAACCAATTAGCACCTGATTTTACACTTGCCTCTACAAGTGGTGAAGAAATTACACTTAGTAAAGATTTACTTGGCAAACCTTGCATTTTGTATTTTTATCCAAAAGATTTTACCTCAGTTTGCACCAAAGAAGCTTGTGAGTTTCGTGACCAATTTGCGGTTTTTAGAGATGTAGGCGTTGATGTTTTTGGCGTTAGTCGTGATGATATTCCAACGCATCTTAGGTTCAAGGAAGAGAATAAACTTCCTTTTGAACTACTTTCTGACGAAACAGGTAAGGTTTGTGCTGATTATGATGCGCTTGTGCCTATTTTGCGTATTCCAAAACGTGTTACTTATTTGCTCAATAAAGACCATAAAATTGCTGCGGTTTTGCAGGATTTTCTTGGTGCAGAAGTACATATAAAAGAAATGATGGACAAAATCAAAACAAAATCTTATTTGTAAGTTTAACCACCCTTAACCCCTTCTTAGAAAGTAGGGGGACTTTTTTTGATATTCCACATCTAAATCTTATTTATGAGTTTTTTAGAAAAATTAAAAGTACGTTGGGGCGTGAAAAATAATTGGCAAGTGCTGGTTATTTTTCTTGTTTTTGCACTAACGGGCTTCTCTGCAATGTACGTCAAAATCCCTATTTATGCGTTTTTAGGCATTACGCCTGAAACGCCCTTGCTTACACGTATAGGCGTGTGGTTAGCTACTGTTTTCCCTGCTTATCAGGTTTTATTGTTGTTTTATGGCTTTTTATTGGGGCAATTTACGTTTTTTTGGAACTTTGAAAAACGAATGTTTGGCAGAATTTTTGGACTTTTTGGCGGGAAGAAAGAAGATAAATCTTAAAAAAAATACCTTCATTTCTTACTTTGTTTAAATATCCATTTTGCTAGTTGTGGTGTGGTATAAGCAAGTTTCCAAC
>JAYVGJ010000248.1:0-3022 GCA_043772375.1 Raineyaceae bacterium
GTTATGATAGTTCAACCCCGTTGGGGTTGTTTCTACAAGGAAAACTGTATTAAAAACCCTGAAACTAGCAGTTGCTAGCGTTTAACAATCATAACCCCACGTGCAACGTGGGGAACGACAAACAAAAACTATGTATAGCAGTATGATGAAAAATTACTATATAAATAAATAAAAGTGAAAATATTTCAAAAATATTTTCACTTTTATTAGGAAATATCCAAAAGTTGTATGATATTTGTTTTAGTTGAATGTAAAATATCTTAATACATTCAAAACAACCAAACTCTAAAAAACAGTACAATGAAAGCCATCAAATTCACATTCATTATTGCTATTGTAGCCTCTTTGGGCGCATTGGCAGCTTTTACTACACGTAAAGCAGACACTAACACGACAGTTGCAGGTGCAACGAACACCACTCTTGAAACAAAAGACAAGCGTTTCAAAGAGTTTTTGGCGAAATTTCCTAAGCAGAAAATGCCTCTGGTAATCAACCCCACTATGATGAAAACGTTTCAAATGAGTAATAAAACGCTTTCTAACGACATTGTTATTGCTGACACTTACGCAGACTTTTTGCCAACTTTGGGAGAAAAAAACTTTGGACGTATGCCAATGCAAGGACGTGGCGTGGCGGTTGCTAAAATCAAAGAAGGAAAAGATTTTGTTGCCGTTCTTTATGCGAACTCAACAACTTACGAATATAGCACAGAAGAAGCTCACGTAAGTATGATTATTGCTACTTTTGACAAAGAAGGCAAACTTATCAATGAGGAAAATGTGGCTAATCTTGGCGGTGGATACAGTTATATGACTGCAACTATAAACAAAGATTTGACTATCAGCACAAGAAGCTATGAATATACTTATGAAAAAAGTTTAGCTGATGTTGGAACAGAAAATAACAAAATGACTGGCTCAAAACTTACAAAAGAAAATAATTTTATACTTGCAAGTAATGGTACTTTTACAAGTGCTGATGATATGCGTGAGTTGAAAGATGAAAGCATCAAACCTTCTTCAAAAGAAACTGCTGCAGAATCTGGCAAATAAATTTTCTGGTATTATAAAAAAACCTACAAAAGAAAACTCTTTTGTAGGTTTTTATTTTTAATAATTTCAATTTTACTGCGGATTTGTGGCAAAAACCGTAGCCTCCGTAATAAAACCTCTATCACGCATTTCTAACATAGCCAAAATAACGTGAGAAATTTCTTCAGAATCCAATTTTGTTGGATTTTCTAGTCGTGCTTCTCTTCCAGAATTAGGCAAAAAGTTGGTTTGTACTTCACTTGGGTTTACGAGCATCACACGTATATTATGCTTGCGCAACTCTGCACGCCAACATTCTGTCATTCCTTTTAGTGCAAATTTGGTCGCCACGTAAGTAGTACCACTAGCAAAACCTGCATTTCCTGCCGTAGAAGAAATATTAACAATATTTCCGTAACTATTTTCAATGAAATGTTTAGCACTCTCACGCCCGACCATCATTGCGCCTGTGATATTTGTAGCCAAAAGTTCGTTAAATTTCTCTGTAGAAATCTCTGTAAGTGGCGCAAAATGCCCAAAAGCTGCATTATTTATCAACACATTAAAACCACCAAATTCTTTTATGACGGCTTGTACCATTTTTTTTACATCATTTTCGTTGCTTACGTCAGCGACAATCCCAAAAGCTCCAATTTCTTTCGCAACTTTATGTAATTTTTCTGCATTACGAGCGCATATAGCCACTTTTGCACCTTGCGCAATTAGCATTTTAGCGGTTTGTAGTCCTATTCCAGAACTTGCACCTGTAATCAGGACTTTTGCCTCTTTTAAATTCATTTGTTTTGTGGGTTTGGTTATTTTTTATTTTTCTACACGTAATTGCTTAATTTCCAAGATATTAAGTCCCGTAATTTGAGTGATAATTTCATCAGAAAGTCCGTTTTTAATAGCGTTTTTAGCTACTTCTAGCATAGTTGCTGAAGCAACTTTTTCAGTAACTTCTGATGTTACTTTTTCAGTAACTTCTGATGTTACTTTTTCTGTAACTTCTGATGTTACTTTTTCTGTAACTCTTACTGTGATTTCACGTTCTTGGATTTCTTTGAGTTCTTCCGCTTGGTCTTTCAAAGACATTATTTCACTAGCTTTGTAGTGCAAAAACTCCAGATAGCGGTTATAACTGTAGGTGTCGTCTTTGTTTAGGCACATAATATCCAAAACGTCTTTGGCTTCTTTCAGTCCTTTCGCCTCAAAATTATCCTGAACTTCGCTATTTTTCAAGAAATATATCCATTGGTCTAGGTTGTCGTTGGCAATATCATTGAATTTATTGACTTTCAAGATGTAATATTCTGGGAAAATATCAGAAATATTTTCTTTGTCAAACTTCTCTTTTTGGCGTTTGGAAAGTTGCAAAATATCTTTTGTGTGCAAGCCCTGAAAGTTGGTTGAGCCTTTGTAAATATAATCTTTTCCTTGTCCCAAGTCAAAATAAACAATATTTATGGAAATTACTTTCTTGACATCTATAAACTCTTGTCCTAAACCAATGTGTTCTACAATAGTTTTGGACGTGCCATAAATAATTCTCTGAAAATAATCAATTTCATACGTATTTTGTATTTCTATGATAATCAGCTCACCACGAGCATTTTCTGTCAAAATATCTACTCTATTGTATTTGTCAAATTCTGTATCTTGGTTGCTTTCGCTCTCCAAAATGCGCATTATTTGAATGTCCTCAAATAACAATTCACTCAAAAAGCCCTCCAACACAACAAAATTAGCTTTATTGCGTAAAAGTTTTTTGATAGCCCAATCAAAACGGATTAGTTTTTTGCTCATTTTTTGTGGGGTTTATTGGATTTTTGTTGAAATTCCCTATGGTTTTTACTAGACTCCCTGCGAAAGTAAATAATTAAGTAAATTCGTTGATTATCAAGATATTGTAATATTTTATTTTGATAATTAAGCATCATATTAAGTGAAATCACTTGAAAAATATTTATAATTTTAAAAGTGTTTTTAA
>JAYVGJ010000249.1:0-8037 GCA_043772375.1 Raineyaceae bacterium
AAATAAAGTGCAAAGTCAGATTTTAAACCTATTCAAACAGGGCGACCACAAGGGTCGCATCCTACATAATTCATTGATTATCAAGACATAAAAATTCTAATACATCAATAGCAAAACAAATTTTAAACTTATTCAATGGAGTTTTTACCTCAAAATATTAATGATTATTGCCTTGCGCATACCACGCCTGAAAGTGCGCTTTTGGCGGAGCTAGACAGACAAACGCACCTGAAAATTTTGATGCCCAGAATGTTGTCTGGGCATTTGCAGGGGCGTTTTTTGGCTATGATTGTGCAGATGCTACAACCTCAAAATATCTTAGAAATAGGCACTTATACAGGTTATTCTGCGCTGTGTTTGGCAGAGGGTTTGCCCGAAAACGGGACACTTACTACTATTGACATCAACGAGGAGTTAGAAGATTTTGTAAGGAGTTTTTTTGAAAAATCTGCTTTTAAACACAAAATAACCTATAAAATAGGGAATGCTATACAAATAATTCCAACGCTTACGCAAACTTTTGATTTAGTTTTTATTGATGCAGATAAAGTAAATAATGCCACTTATTTTGATTTGGTATTGGATAAAGTACGCAAAAAGGGCTTTATTTTGATTGATAACGTGCTTTGGAGCGGAAAAGTAGCCCAAAATCTCCCAAAAACGGACAAAGACACCAAACAAGTACAAGATTTTAACCAAAAAATCCAAAATGATGAACGTTTGGAAAATATGCTTTTGCCGCTACGTGATGGCATTATGATTGTGAGAAAAAAATAAAATTAGCACAATAAAAGCATATTTATAGACGGACATATTTATAGCAAAAACGAATATTTTGCAAGAAATATATTGAAAATCCATTTTTTTTTCGTATTTTTGCGTGCTAATATTATGGTCTTATCAAATTTTAAATTTTTAGGCTTTTATGTCCAAATTACGTATTCTCTATGTTGCCAGCGAAATTAACCCTTTCCTGCAAACAAGCAAAGTAGCCGACTTTGTACGCCACCTTCCACAGGCAATGCAAGAGCGAGGTATGGAAATAAGGATTTTAGTTCCTCGTTTTGGTACTATCAACGAAAGAAAAAACCGTTTGCACGAAGTTGTGCGCCTTTCTGGTATTAATATTTCTATTGGAGATGAAGAAAAACCGCTTGTCATTAAGGTTGCTTCTATTCCTAACGCAAAACTTCAGGTTTATTTCATTGATAATGAGGATTATTTTCAGAGAAAATCTGTTTTTGTTGATTGCGACAATAATTTTTATGCGGATAATGACGAGAGAGCCATATTTTTCTGCAAGGGCGCATTAGAAACCATCAAAAAACTAGGTTGGGCACCAGATATTATTCACTGCAACGACTGGATGACTGCCCTGATACCAATGTATCTCAAAACTACCTACAAAAAAGACCCTACTTTTGCTAAAACAAAATGTGTTTTTAGCGTTTATAACACGTTTTATTCTCACACTTTTGGTAATGATTTGATTAGCAAGGTCAAGATGATTGACATTGAAGACCACATGCTTGACCATTTAAAAACCCCTAATTTTCAGAGTTTGGTAAAGATTGGCATACAATATGCTGATGCTGTTATCAAAGGGGACGAAGAATACCACGACACTATTCAGGCTTTGTTTAGTGGCGCAGAATCCGACAGAATGACGGATTTGCTGGGTATGGACGCTACTATTTCTGAATCATATTATAATCTTTACAATGAACTTGTTGACTAATAAAATTTCGTTTTTTGTCCTAATAATCCTGTTCTTTGGCTTTTTTTCTTGTCAAGATAAAACCAAAGAATTGGGACTTTCTCTGCCTAATCAGAAGAATGTAGAAGTATTTTTTACAGACACAGTGGCGGTAGAAACTTCTACCGTTTTCATTGATAGTGTCAATACTACCAATTCTACGTCTTTGCTTGTGGGAAAACTCAATGACCCACAGTTGGGCGTTATGACTGCTATGCCTGTTTTTACTTTTCAAGCTATTTCCTCAGAGCGTTTTAAACCTATCAAAGATACACTTGCTATTGTAGATGATAATAGTGGTGTAGAGGCTAGTTTTGTGCTTACTTATAGCAAATCTTATGGAGAAGGCACAGGGAAACAGAAATTTGGCGTACATACACTCGTTAATAATTTAGATAAATCAAAAATCTATAATAATAAAAGTGGTTTGCCAACTGATAATTTTGACGACTACAACCCAATATCAATAGACAAAACTACTGCTGGTCACGAGTTTGATATTGCTACGGATTTGCCTGGCAAACGCCTAAGAATTCCATTAGCTGATAGTTTTAGAGATAAGCTAATCACCATGCTTAAAAGTGTGCCTGATGATGGAATTCTTACACAAGATTTATTAGAAACTTATTTGAAAGGGATTGTACTTGTTCCTGATGCAGCCTCAAAAACAATACTAGACTTTGAAGCAACCGTAGGAACTACACAAGGTGTGTCAAAATTGGGATTTATAGAACTCAGATATCCCGTAAAAGGAAAAACAGATGTTTTTTATTCCTACATCATTACTGTAAAACAACCTGATTTGCTTTCTGTATATAATGCACACGCACCCTCTGTGCGTTACAACAAAATAACTGTGGATAGAACTGGAACGCCGTTTAGTACCCTCCCAACAACAGGAAATGCCACTTTTGCACCTATTGCACCAGATAATCTTTGTATTGCACAAACGGGACTCGGATATTATACAAAACTTATTTTTCCAAACTTAAAATATTGGAAGGATAGAGGAGAAATTTCTATTAATAGGGTTGATTTGATTGTTTTCCCTGCAGAAAATAGTTATGATGAAAAAATGGTTTTACCAAATGGACTAGAACTTGTAGAGCTAGATGCTAACGGCAACCGCTCAAAATTTACATTAAATCAAACCTTTAATACTTTTACTTTTACTGATTATGTTATAAGAACAGTACAAAGAGAAGGAGAAAATCCGTATGCGTTATCAACACCTCTAGCTTTAGGGTTTTTGAGTGTAGGAGGCTATTATTCTGGGAATATGACCACTTACTTTCAATATATGCTCAACCAACTTAATCCTAATTATACGGCAAGTGCCAAGAAAGTAAATAATGGTTTTCTTTTAGGTGTAACGCAAGCAAGTCAGCCTTTGAGAGCTGCCACTACTGCATCTCCTGTTAATTTAGACCGTCTAATACTTCGTGGTGCGAAAGCACCAACTAAAAGCCTTAAATTGAGGGTTTTTTATACAAAAAATAAGTAAATAATAGTGAAATAGTGAGTAGTGAGTAGTAAGTAGTGAAATACATTGTATTACAATTTACTCACTATTTCACTACTCACTATTTCACTACACTCTATTTCACTACTCACTCTTATTCATCTTTGAAAAATTAAAATAAATAAAAATATGTGTGGTATTGTTGCATACGTGGGCTACCGTCAAGCCGCTCCAATCATTATTAGTGGTCTGAAAAGACTAGAATACAGAGGATATGATAGCGCAGGAATTGCCCTGCTTAACGGGAAACTCAATGTCTATAAGAAAAAAGGCAAAGTTGTAGAACTAGAGAAACTTATCAAAGATGAAAATCTTACTAGCACTATTGGTATTGGGCATACTCGTTGGGCTACTCACGGTGAGCCAAATGATGCCAATGCACACCCTCATTATTCTGCTAATAAAAATATGGCTATCATTCATAATGGTATCATAGAAAATTACGCATCTCTTAAACAAGATTTAATCAATAAAGGGCATATTTTTGATTCTGATACAGATTCTGAAGTGTTTATTCATTTTATTGAAGACATCAAAGAAAAAGAAAATTGTTCTTTGGAAGAAGCAGTGCGCCTTGCGCTTACCAAAATTGTTGGTGCTTATGCCATTGTTATTATCTCAAAAGACAGTGATACTCAACTCATTGCAGCAAGAAAAGGCAGCCCTCTGGTGATTGGTGTGGGGAAAGATAACAAAGAATTTTTCTTAGCATCTGATGCCTCGCCAATCATTGAATTTACCAATGAAGTCGTTTATATGAATGATTATGAAATTGCGCTTATCAAAGATAATACGCTTTCTATCAAAACCATTGACAACAACGAAACTACGCCTTACATTGAAACGCTAGATTTGGAACTTGAGCAAATAGAAAAAGGTGGTTATCCACATTTTATGCTCAAAGAAATTTTTGAACAACCAGCTTCCATTCGTGATGTGATGCGTGGGCGTGTCAATGCGGATATGAGTAATTTGGTGATGGGTGGACTTATTGAGTACAAAAATCAGCTTATCAATGCGCAACGCATTATTATTGTGGCTTGTGGCACTTCTTGGCATGCTGGGCTGGTGGCAGAATATATCTTTGAAGAATTTACACGAATTCCAGTTGAGGTAGAATACGCATCAGAATTTCGTTACAGAAATCCTATCATACGTGAAGGAGATGTACTTATTGCCATTTCACAATCAGGAGAAACCGCTGATACACTTGCCGCCATAGAACTTGCAAAATCAAAAGGTGCAACTATTTTTGGGGTTTGTAATGTCGTAGGCTCGTCTATTGCACGTGCTACACACGCAGGCGCATATTTGCACGCAGGACCAGAAATTGGTGTGGCAAGTACAAAGGCTTTTACGGCACAGGTAACAGTTTTGGCTATGATTGCAATGGTGGTAGGACGTGCAAAAGGAACTTTGAATGAAACAAAATTTCACGAACTTTTGGCAGAACTAGAAACAATGCCTACAAAGATAGCTAAAGCACTTAAAGCAGATGACCAAATTCAGAAAATAGCCAATGAATTTAAAGATGCAAGTAATTTCTTATATCTTGGGCGTGGCTATAATTTCCCTGTGGCACTTGAAGGCGCACTAAAATTAAAAGAAATTTCTTATATTCACGCTGAAGGCTATCCTGCTGCAGAAATGAAACACGGACCTATTGCCTTGATTGATACAGAAATGCCTGTTGTTTTCATTGCAACAAAAGATAGTTCTTACGAAAAAATTGTATCAAATATCCAAGAAGTCAAAGCCAGAAAGGGGCGTATTATTGCTATCGTAACGGAAGGAGATACTGCTATTCGTGGAATGGCTGACTATGTAATAGAAATTCCTCACACACAAGAGGCACTTACGCCAATTTTGTCTGTTATTCCTTTGCAATTACTTTCTTATCATATTGCTATTATGAGAGGTTGTAATGTAGACCAACCTAGAAATTTGGCTAAAGCCGTAACCGTAGAATAGATAATGAAAGAATTACTTTAAAATGCGTGTTTTACGAATATCTAAATAACGAAGGCAACAAATATTTATATTTGTTGCCTTTATTATTTAATAAAGTGATAACTAATAATTTTTTATTTGTACCTATAAACAATACGTCCTTTGCTAAGGTCGTAAGGCGACATTTCTAGTTTTACCTTATCACCAGGAAGGATTTTGATGTAATTCATACGCATTTTACCAGAAATGTGTGCTATTACTTCGTGTTCATTTTGTAATTTTACTCGGAACATTGCGTTGGAGAGTGCCTCCATTATTGTACCGTCTTGCTCAATTGAGGATTGCTTTGCCATATTTTTGGGTTAAAACTTGTTCTATATATTCAAATGTTGTAAGTATGTCTGCTTTGCCATTTTGTATGGCAACTGTATGTTCAAAATGCGCAGAAGGCAGTCTATCTCGTGTACGGATAGTCCAGCCATCTTTTTCTTGTACGACTTCTTTTTTTCCTTGATTTATCATTGGCTCAATAGCAATGACCATACCGCTTTTCAGCGTAATTCCTTTGCCACGTTTCCCAAAATTGGGTACTTCTGGCTCTTCGTGCAATTTCTGACCAATTCCGTGACCCACAAGCTCACGCACCACAGAAAAACCATTCATTTCTGCGTAATTCTGTATTGCAAAACTAACATCTCCAATGCGGGCATTGTTTACGGCTTTTGCAATTCCTTCAAAAAGACTTTGTTTGGTAACGTCTAACAATTTTTGTGTTGCATCAGAAATCTCGCCTACCGCATACGTATAGGCACTATCACTATGAAAACCAAACTTAAAAACGCCACAATCAACAGAAATAATATCACCTTGTTTGAGTTCGTAGTCGCTTGGCATACCGTGAACGACATTTTCATTCACAGAAATACACAAAGTAAACGGAAATCCATTATAATTTTTAAATGAAGGCACGCCACCATTATCCATAATGTAGGTTTCTGCCACTTTGTCTAGTGCAGACGTTTTCACCCCAATATTGATAAGTTTAGCTACTTCTGCGTGCGCCTTGCCCAATACTTGTGCACTTTGGCGGATAAATTCTATTTCTTCTGCAGTTTTATGAAAAATCATAAATTTTTATTTTTGTTATTCTGGTCGTAGTGAGATACTACAATTAGTTATTATTATTTAATAATTCGTCACTGTATTGTTGGTGAATTTCAACTATCAATGTTGTCAATTTAGTTAAATCAAATTGGTTAGTATCAATTTCTTTTAATTTCTCAAATGGAATTATTACAGTTATTTCATATCCAAATGAAATATCAAATTGGTTTTTACCAGAATTGATAATTAGTTCATTCCATTTACATTGGCTTCTCCAATCAAATTTCAAAGAATGATCAAATAATTTTTCAATATCCTTCCAATCTTTTTCTCTTTTTTTCCTTCCTGTAAAATTGGAAAAATTGGCTGTTGTATAAAGTTTATTTTTTAGTTCACTTTCATCAAACTCTAGACCAGTAAAATATCTTTGGAAACTCGTAAATTTGATATGATAGCCTTGTGATATTAGGTATTTTTGACCTAGAACTTTAATATCTTTACCAAATATTGGATTTGTCTTGAAAAGTGAATAGCCTTGATGCTTTGTGTTTCCTGGATATACAGATGCAGTTAAATCTCCATTTTCATTAATACGGAATATGATTTCCTGCGCCCAATCCTTGTTAAAAGAAATTCCTAAACGGTCAGTATAAGAAAGTTTAGTGATGTTATTATTGGATTTTGATGCTTCAATTATTGCGGAGTCAATTCTTCTTAATATTAAATTTTGGTTGTTAGATTGTAAAGAATTAATTGGTGCTTCAGGCAACCATTTGTAGTTATGCTCTCTTACCAATGACACAAAATCTGATAAAAACCTATTTGTATTTCCAAATGATTTTTCAAAACTTAAAACCCTAACTGCAATTACCATTAGTTTTCCCCAATTAAGGTCAAATGGGGTTATAAATTTACTATAATTATCCTTATCAAGTGTTGTTATTTTTTCATCTTCTGACCTAATAATATTCAGTACTTGATTGAAAAGTTGAGAAGTACAATCAGTATTATCTCTTTTTGCTTCAATTATTAGACAAATATTATTTATTTTGATTACTAAATCACAAATTGGGTCATAATTTCTGTCGTGTTTAGCCTCCCAAAAATCACTTATTTTAGCTTCACTTAATGTTATTGCAAAAATATGCTCGTAATCAGATATTTGGCTGGTTTTTTGTTGAATATCAATAGAAATAGTCGTTTCATTCTCTATAGAGTCAAATAACTGACTATAAAATTTTGTGTCAGAAAATACTTCTTTTAAAATTTCGTGAAAGAACAATGAATCTTCCTGCAGACTTATGGCTAACGCTCTTGTTAAATCATTTTCTAATTGAAAAGTCCTAAGAGAGTTTGTGTATGTTTTAAAAACATTGAGATGACTATTCATTTTATTTTGGATTATTTTTTTAAAAAAATCAATACGCTTATAAAGCTCCATTGCCATCTGTTTAGCTTATGGTACAATGATAATAAACACATTAAGGTTTAGGGCATTTTCAGCCCTAAACCTTAGGTATTTTTGATAATTAAACGGACTTCATTAAATTTTTCATTAGACTAAACAACTGCTGTAGTTGCTTTTTCTCCTTCTGTCAAATTGCCCGTTTCCATTAAGCCTTCATAATGTTTCATTAGTAGGTAACTTTCTATTTGTTGGAGGGTGTCCAAAACGACACTCACCATAATCAAAAGAGAAGTTCCA
>JAYVGJ010000250.1:0-3890 GCA_043772375.1 Raineyaceae bacterium
AAGTACGCAAAGAAATACAAAAAACGTACTACCACCTTGCGTTCTTTGCGTGTATTTAAACTTTGCGCCTTTGCGGTTAAATTAGAACTTTATTTACAAGACATTACTTATCAAAAATAGGCACAGGCTTTTTGTCATCTCCTACGGCTACAAAAGTAAAAGTGCCTTTAATGGCTTGCTCACGGGTTTCTGTGTACATTTCCTCCTTAAAAATCTCTACTTCTACCTCCAAACTTGTCGTTCCTACTCTAATAACTCGCCCCACAAGTTCAATAATAGTATCCGCAGGAATAGATTTATTAAAATCAATTTTACTAGATGAAACCGTTACCATTTTCTTCCTACTAAACCTCGTAGCAGTAATAAAAGCCACTTCGTCCATCATATGCATAGCCGTTCCGCCAAACAAAGTATCATAATGGTTGGTCGTGTTGGGAAATACAACTTTGAAAACCCTTGTTTCAGAGGCTAAAATCTTTGGTGCTAAATCTTGCATTATTTTAAATTTTTTTTTGGCGGTGATTAAACATTCGTGGCACAAACAATCATCATAATTATTGGCTAAATAAGCAGATTCATCTCTATTGATAGGAATATCAAAGCAGTGGCAAATGGTGATGCTTCCAAGTTTGCACTCAAAAGTAGTTCCACAGGCAGCACAAGGCTTTCTTTCGTGTTCTGGCATTGATTTAAGGGTAAATTTGCAAGATTTATCTGGTTGATAAATTGCCACGAATACACGAATGATTGTATTTATTTGTGTATTCGTGGCAATTACTTTGTATTCATTCTCAACTCACAACTCAAAATTCACAACTACTAAGCTATTTTCTTATAACCAAACATCTTAGCAGCAAATTTGGAGGGAATATGGTCAACCATTCTGTTATATGCTTCATAATAATGAATATAGCCTTGTTTATTTTTCAGGATTTGTTTGTCCAACTCCGTTAGTTTTTGGAGATTTTCTTTTGACAAACTAGCATTTAAAGTAGGTTTTACTTCATTGAGCAAAGGCAAAAATTTGTTCTCTATTTTTATCTTTTCTTGTAATGAAGTACTTTCATTGCGTATTTGTTCTGCTAAAACATTGATTTTTGTAAGTGTTTCTGTGGGAACTTTTGTAGAAATTTCTGTTTGAAATTTAGTAGAAACAAGCATTTCCACCACAAAAAGCAAACGTAATTCACAAATATCAAACAGATTTTCTTGGAAATCTCGCATATTAGTGCGTGTATTACGCAAAGTAGCATACGACACGAGCATTACAAGCAAGAAAAACCCTGAAGTAAACAAAAAGATTGGTAAAAGACCAATAGGACTAACTGATAAACCTTGAAATTTTGACATTAAATGTATTTTTTAAATATTTTTTAACTAAATCTGTTTTATTTTGATGTATAAACACTTCAATAACCTTCACGTTCTGCATTTTGTTTATTGTACCTAAATCCCAAAGAGAACTTTGATTTACGAGAATGTATTAAAGTCCCCTTTGGGGATTTAGGGGCAACATTTTACACAAAGTTTGCCGTTAAAAAGGCTATTTCTTTTAATAATTCTGGGGATTTTTCTAGTGCATTGCCGACTACAATAATGTCTGCACCTGCTTCTAAGGCATTTTTTGCTTTCTCAACGGAATTAATGCCACCACCCACAATCAAAGGTACATCTATTGTTGCACAAACGGCTTTTATCATACTTTTGCTGATAGGTTTTTCTGCTCCGCTGCCACCGTCCATATAAATAAGTTTCAGCCCTAAAAATTCTCCTGCAAGTGCCGTACAAGCAGCTATGCTATCTTTTTCGTAAGGAATTGGCGTTGTATTGCTAATGTAGGTTACTGTGGTGGGTTTTCCTGTATCTACCAAAATATAACCTGTAGGCAATATTTCTAGCTTACTTCTTTTTAAGGCTGGAGCAGCTAAAATATGTTGTCCTATCAAAAACTCTGGATTTCGTCCAGAAATCAGCGACAAAAAAAGTATTGCATCTGCGCCATTATCAATATGTAGGCTATTGGCAGGAAATAAAATCACTGGAATAGTTGTATTTGCTTTGCAAATATTCACGGTTTGGGTAAGATTATCCGTTGTCAGCAGACTTCCGCCCACAAAAATAAAATCTACGTTATTCTCTTGCGCAAGTTGTGCAATGCGTTTGCAGGCGTTCTCATCAACATTGTCGGGGTCAATAAGTACTGCAAAAGCCTTGCGTTTGTGCGAGTGCAGGTCGTATATATGTGTGAGAATATTCAGAAAAAAAATGATTATAATGTTACTTTATAGCTAATTTACGTATTGAGCGCAAATATAAGACTTTTTTCTTTTTCTTTGATATTTTAAGAAGAAAAAATATTTGTGCATTTGTGACAAAAAATTAGCAAAAGAGAGATAAAAAATATTGCCACGAATGCACAAATGAAAAATATTCGTATATTCGTGGCAAAAAGCATAAGAACTATTATATAATTACTTGATTATTAGCATTTTGTATTTGCTCGTAATTTGTAATTGATAATTCGTAATTGTCTAATGTTTGCCTAAATATTCTGCAACGCCTTCTTTGGTAGCTTTCATTGCTTCTTTGCCTTCAGACCAGTTAGCGGGACACACTTCTCCGTGTTTCTCAACATATTGCAAAGCGTCTAATAAACGCAACGTTTCATCAATATTGCGCCCCAATGGGAAGTTATTAACTGTTTCTTGGTTTATCATACCATTTTTATCAATCAAAAAAGTAGCACGCAAAGCAATAGGCGCACCTACAAAAGTATGATTACCATCTTCATCATAATCATCATAGCCCGCCAAAATACCATAGTTTTTAGCAATGGTTTTAGACGTATCTGCCACAATTGGAAACGTAACACTCTGAATACCACCTTTGTCTTTTGGAGTATTCAACCAAGCCAAATGCGTTTCTTCTGTATCAGTAGAACAACCAACTACGACACAATTACGCTTTTCAAATTCTTTTAGTTTCTCTTGGAATGCCAAAATTTCAGTAGGACAAACAAAAGTAAAATCTTTTGGATAAAAGAAAAACACTACGTGTTTTTTGCCCAAATACTGGTCTAATGAGAAGTTTTCAACTATTTCCTCACCATTGATTACTGCAGCTGCCTTAAATTTAGGTGCTTGTTTCAAAACTAATGTCATATCTGTTTGTTTTTTAAATGAAAAATATTGATACGGATAAATAATACACTAAAATATACGCTCTTTGTTGTTATTTGTGAATATTTTGCATTAAATTCATAATTCACAATTATTAGGAAAATACAATTTCTTTTTGAATATCTATTTTTTTGCCATTGATTTGAAGATGAAAATCTTCTATTTCAAAATTATCTATTCTCTTCTTTTTCAAGAAGTTACCAATTAATTGATGCAAGTCTTCTTCTTGAAAATCTATGATTTCGTGGGTATTGGTACAATAAAAATGGTTATGTTTGTCTATATTGCCATCAAAACGCATTTTTCCATCTTCACAAGCTACTTTTCTAATCAATTTTGCTTCAACAAATTTCTCCAAATTCTTATAAACAGTTCCCAATGACACACTTGGATTGTCTGGGCGTATCAAAGCATAAATTTCTTCCGTTGTAGGGTGATTATCAAGGCGCAAAACTGCTTCATAAATGACTATGCGCTGTTGTGTAGCCTTCAATGCGTGCAAAAGAAGTTTATTTTTGAGGTCGTTATAATTGATATTGCTTTGCAAAACTTGACTATTGTTATTGTTTTGATGATTTTAAGGATATTCCTAAATGATAACTTTTCTTATCTAAGAATAATTACTGCAAAGGTAGTGAATAAAATTACAAAACAAACTTTTTTTAAACTTTTTTTGAGGTTTTTTCCTTACTTTTTGTAATTTTAGTCCTT
>JAYVGJ010000251.1:0-1966 GCA_043772375.1 Raineyaceae bacterium
TGTTGCTTTCGCTTGTTTGGGCGACCACAAGGGTCGCACCCTACATTTAAATACATTTTCCTATAAATGCTTGATAATCAAATAATAAAAACTCTATTATCTCGTTACGACTGTCGTATAAGTACGTCCATTACGCTCAAAAGTGATAGTAATTGTTCTGTCGCAACCACCCAAACCATAATCAATTGTACGGCTTACATCAGTAGCGGCAAAAGTTACACGACCACTTACGGGCTTAAAAATACCAGATAAAAAGCAAGAAGTTTTGATAAGAACGGGTTTTAGGGGGTCAATAGTAACTGTAAAAGCTACGTTTTTGCGTGTAATACCGTTTCCTGCCGTTCCGTTTGCATTACCATTGCTGATAGTAAATTCGTCATCATACGCATCAGTTGGCGTTGCAGAACCTGCGCTCCACTCACGTATGCGGTTTGCCTCCCATTGGAACACCTCGCCAGTAGAAGAAGTACGTTTCCCACCAATGATTTCAATTCTGTGTTTTGGATTTCCGTTTAGAGCACTAATATTAGTAACACGTCTTGTACCTTCTATTTTAGCAAATTTAGTTGAGTCCAACTTAGAACTTACAAAATAGTTGCTTGGAATCATTGTAATCACGCTTCCAGCATCCATATACTTGCCTGTGTAGGTTACGTTGATGATACCTTTGCGGATACGTCCATCTCTGCCTTTGCAACCTGTGCCAAAATCTACGACAAGACTACCCATTGCTGGTGCTGTAACGGTTGGGCAACCTGTTCTTACTATTTGCCCAGATGCGTTAAAAACGCCTCTTTCGCTCATTGAAGACTGTGAAGATGCATCAATGTCATCAAATTCTGTTTCTGTATCTGCGTGGTCCACAACGCTTTCACCATCAGCAAGATAAGAAAAATCATCAACGGCTTTTTTGCAAGAGCCAAAGGAAATGCCCAAAATGAGCGTAAGGGCGGCTAAACGGAAAGATAACTTTTTCATAAAAATTAGGATTTAGACTTTTTTATTAGAAATTTAATTTAGAAATTAGTTTTTTAGTTTTTTGTTGAATTTTGAAGGTTAGAGATAACTATTTAAAGAAGGTTTAAAAGATTTAAAAAATATTTTTAGACGCTGGCTTTTTATTTTATTCGTATTTTATTATTTAGAGCAAAAGTTTTGCCAAAGGTTTAAAAAGGTTAAAAAAATATTTTAAATCTTTACTTAATAGCTGTAACCTTCAACGAGTTTACCTTTTGGACTAAGACCAACCTGCACATTTAAAGTAAAATCAGATGGTGTTCTCCCATATTGTTTGTCTATTACAAAATTATAGCCAAAAGTAATACTTGCTGCCTGCCAACCTAGCCCAATTTGAGGATTAAACACAATATCACCTCGTTGTTTGAAATCAGTCATATACATTAGTGTAGCTCGTGTTGTAAGAAACATAATATTTACTTGTCCAACTATTTGTGGTGAAATAATAATATCATTGCCTATAAGAGCTATATTTGCACCTATTCCACCTGACCTACCACCATAAGTATCATAATATCCGTGAAGTATATTGAAAGACAACGAATTATGATACCAATAAGAATAATTTAAGTCAAAAATAAAACCAAGATAATTACTTTTCAATGCTTTTGGAAAGGTTTTTTGTATTTCATTTTGATTGGGGACTTTTGTGAGAGGTACATTTTGGCTAAAACATTCTTTTTCAATAAAAAATAAAAGAAAAATAAGAAAAAATATTTTTATAGAATTATCCACAATGGCTTGATTTTGAGAGATTTATTTTTATTTTTGATGACAAATAAGAAAATTATCTTTGTTTTTTTCTGAAAGATACAACTTTTTTTAGACAATGAAACTCTATGTATTAACAACAACAAAACGACAATTTCAAGCGGCTATCCAACGACAAAATGTTATATTCTGAAAATTTAGTGGCGCAGGCGCAACAAGGCGACAAACAAGCATTTAA
>JAYVGJ010000252.1:0-22472 GCA_043772375.1 Raineyaceae bacterium
TGTTCCTTCTGAAAATAGACATTTTGAGTGTTGAAATCTTGTATATTTTCTTGTCCTTTCCAATGCGTAATTTCTTTATAGGGCGTATTTGAGATGATAAACGAATTTAAAATAAGGTTTTTATCTCCAAGTTGTGTTTCTATTTCTTTTATTTTTTTGTGCAACATTATTTTTGCGTTGTCTATTCCCTGCACTTGCCTAAGTCCTTTGGGGTCAATGAAAGAAATATATTGCTTATCACCAACCACAAGCCACAAAATAAAATCAGGATAAAAATTGTTTGTCTCAAAAAAAGCAATTCCCTTTCTACTTATATTACGCAACAAATACAACTTTTTATCTGCAAAAAATGCCTTATTATTCTCAAAATAGCGTTTCAAATCTTCTACAAAAATACCTTCTCCTTGATTAAGTGCCACAGGACTAATAGTAATCATATCTTTTGAATAGCCTGCACCAATGTAAATAAGCGGTTGATACAAGTGCATTTCTGCATAAATAGCCTCAAAGTCAGTACCAATTTTGAAGTTTTTACTGAAATTTTGATTAACTATGTTTATTTTAAGCTCTTTTAGCTTTTTAATAAGGTGTTCTTTGTCTTGCTGCACCTCAAAAGTATATGCATCAAAGAAATTAGCATTATTTTCTTGATTAAGTGTTGTAACTTCTAAATTTTTGCTGTAAAATGTATTCTTTTCATTGTTATAAACCCTTTCTACAAACTTTTTGAGAAGTGCAATAGCCAGTTCTTGCCAAATTTGTACGTTTTTATAGTCGTTAAACTCCAAATCAGTTGCAGGAATTTCTAGCGTGTAGCAACTTTCGTTAGCCAAAATAGCTTTCAAATCCTCAAAAGAAATATCAGAATTATACCAACTACGTTCATTTTTGAATTTTTGCATTTCAAAATAAATAGCGTTCCAATCCAAAAAAGCTAAATGTTTTTCAGTTAGTTTGCCTGTTTCTGGAGCTGAATTAGTGCTTATATCCGTTGTTTTAGCACTTTTCAAAACCTTGATTTTAGCGTACCAATTAAGTAAAATAGGATTTATTTTAGCAGAAACATTGATTTTTACGGCAGGTTGTTTTTTGAAATCAACGCCACTTTTGATGCCCAAATATTTTAGGTTTTTACCAGAAATATCCACCAAAGGCAAAAGCATTGGTATTTCTATAATTTCTGTATTTTTTTTATCTTTATCTAAACCTTCCTCTTCCAAATACGCCTTAAATTGTAGCATATAATCAGCACGCAAACCAAAAATATTCAGCGTTTCCAAAAGTGGCAAAACACTTGGAATAGCAGGCGTTTTGTCGGTTTTTTCTAGTGCCTTGCTACGTTTGAGCGCACACGCAAAGCCTTTGAGCCTTACGCCACGCCCAAAAAGCTGTATTATTTCTGCGCCTTCTCCACGCCCAATGTTTAGAAGTCCCATCATACTTACACGCCAGCTACTCCAACCTTCTGTGAATTTCTTTGAGCCAATAAGTATGTTTATTTTGCTGTCTTTGCGGTTGATGTCCGCAAACAAAGATTTAGAAAATTCTTCATCTTTCACACGCATTCCTAAATCTGCACATATTTTGAGAAGTTTTGCATCATCTCCCACATTGATAATTCCAAAATAATCTGCGTTTCCAATGCGCAGACCTATTTCTCCTGTTTGTCCTTTGAGATTATCTACGTGCAAAAGTGCGCCTTCTTGTTCAGCGTTAAACACTTCTTTGAGCATATCCTCAAAAATTTGCTTGGCAGTTTTTTTGCTGTTTTTGATTTCTACAAATGCATTCCCAAAAATAGAATGTTGTTTGTCACCTTCTTTAACAATCAGACTATCTTCTCCATCTTTCAATAATTCAATTCTTTCTATTGATTTCTGACTATCTTTTACGAAATCAGCCAAAAACTGCAAAACCTCCACCACATCAGATTGCGTACTTCCTGCAACGCTACGCACAGCCGTAACCTTTCCCCCCACAAAAATAGCCAAAGGTTTTTCAATATTAAATGGAGAAATAGCTTTTTGATTATCTCTAAAAACTAACAACTGCTCATAAAACGTCATTAGGCTTGCCGTAAGGTACAATTTTATGTTTTCTCCAATGGTATTCCATTGTGCGTCAAGATTTAGGATTTGATAATCTTTTCCAAAACCATCATTAAAGAAATATTTGTAAGAATAATCAAAAATAGTCGCTTTCCCGTATTCATCTAGTAGTTTTTGGCGTTGTTGTTTGTTAGCAATAGCATTAACGGATTGCCCAAATGTAGCAGAATACTCAAAAGAAAAGCCGTTAGTACACAAACGGTTGCGTTTGTCTTTCCAAACTTCGCCACCTGTACCCCTGTGTCCTTCATCAACCAAAACAAGATTATTTCCCTCAAAATTTTCTACTGCAATGGTTTTAGCTCCGTCTTGCTCTTCTAATTTATGAATATCAATAATCCCTACTTTTAAGCCTGCAAACGTATCTTTTAGCCCACTTTTAGTAAATATCTCTCCATAAATGTTGGAAGAGGCAAGTTCTTTAAGATGTTGTAAAGATAATCCTTCATTAGGCGTAAGAAGAATAATATTATCTAGCTTTTTGCCTTGATGTTTTTGTAGATAATATTGATATTGTAAGATATTGATGTGCATTAACAGCGTTTTGCCTGACCCTGTGGCATTCCAGTAAGCTAATTTATTCAAATCATCTTCATTTTGGTTAATATCAAACCTAAAATCTGTTATAGCTTCAAAATCATTATCATTTTTTGTAGTCGTTTTGAATAGATTAGCATCTTTTTGCTTCTCTTTTTGTGTTTTTAAGAATACATTTAACTCAAATTGTAGTGCATTTTTGTTACTAAAATATTTATCTAAATAAATTTCTGTAAAAAGCAAACACAAATATTGAAAATATTTCCAACGTACAGGCATTGTACGCTTGGCATTGATAGCCTGCGTATGTGAAAAGATATTTTGGTCGTATTGTAATAAAAGTTCCTTAGAAATAGCTCCTGTACTATAAAAATGATTTTGCAAAGCATAATGAAAACGAGAAATATTGTTTTCATCATAACCTTCAAGTGCGGCATCTTTGAGATGTACGGCTATGGCTTCTAGGTGTGTTACGCCAAACAAGCTTAAAATATATTTGTTTAATACAAGGGACGAAGCGAGTTTTGACATAGTTTATAGGATTGTTTTAGCTTTTCTTTAATTATCTTTTACTTTTCGTTTGTTTTTCTTTAATTTTCTTTGTTTATCTTTGTTTATCTTTTGTCTCTTTTGCTTTCTTTTGCTTTTTCTTTTGTAATCTCTTTGTTTTTCTTTGTAATCTCTTTGTTTTTCTTTGTTACTTTTTGTTGTTTTTTGCTTGTTTTTCTTTGTAATCTCTTTGTAATCTCTTTGTATCTCTTTGTATCTCTTTGTTATTTTGCAACCCAGTTAGGTTTAGCATCTGAGCCTATATTTTTAATTTTATCCTCTCGTTTTAATTGTGTCAAAATAGTAGAAATTTTTGTTTCTTTCTGTTTTTTCTCAAATTTATCTGGTAGTTTTTCCATTAATAAATCTCTGATTTCTTCTTTCGTTGAACCATTTGGGTTTTTTTGTATAAACTCAAATGTTAGTTTTTTATAATATTCATTATCAAACCCTCTTTTTTTCAAGTAATCACCAACTTGCTTAGTTTTAATAGCCAAGTTTTCAGAAATAGTATAATTTGGTTTTCTACCTTCAATTAACTTCTTATTTCTAAGATGATTAGCTTCTACATCAGTCAATATCTTATTTTTTTGTACTTTATCCAATAGCATTATATCCTCCAAAGATAAATCTGGATTTCTAGCTAAGACCCTTGCATAATCTATATTTAAGACTTTACCAATAATTACTAACTTGACCATTCTATTGCTTAAATCATAATCTGGCATTGGAAAAAAACGCTTACTTTGAGAACGAAACATCCTTTTAATGCCACTACCTACCGTGTCTATCATATTTAGATTTACCATAGCCTGCACCAAAAAGCTATTACGGTATAGCGTAGGTGGTTGGTCACTTTCAAGCACAGCCTCAATGGAGTTTGGTAAAAAATCTCCCATATTTGAAAAAATTAACTGTTCATCTTCTATTTCTACCACATTGATACGACCTAACAAAGTGTAATCTTGATGTGCAATACAATTATTGAGAGCTTCTCTAATGATGTAAGCGTCATAACGGTCTATTTCTTCAGGAAACAAGGTATCACCTCCAATGTATCTATACTTTAGATTTCTAATTTTTGCAAATACTTTATCTGCAGATAAAAGTAAGGGGCATTCAAAATGCTCGTAATCTTTCTCTTCATTATTCAAATTCTTCAGTACCCAAGTTATTCTAGCTATTGCAGGAGCTATAAAATGGTCTGATTCTGGTTTGCCCAATAATAATATAGCTGCGTTAGTAACTCCACCCTTAATGGCTAATTTTGCTTTATTCAAAAATGTGATAGTATCCCATTTGGGTATTTCCTCTCTTAATCTTGGATTTTTAATAGCAAAATTTTGCCTTGCAACAATAACGGCTGTATCATCTAAATCATTGATAGAAGCACCATTACATATCATTGCACTCCAATCTGTCTGAATTATTTGTTTTCGTATGCGTTCCATCTCCTCAATATTAAGTGCCGAAAGTTCCTCTCCATCTCGCCCATAATAGTGACCCTCAAAGCTAACAGGTATGCCTTGTGGTGCAGCAGGTATTTGAAACATTACTACTCTGCCTTCTGGCAGACTATTTAGTTCGTAAATTTCTACAAAATTTATACGACTGTTAATTTTCTGCGCTATTTCACTTTTTAAGTGGTCTAAGTCCGCTCTATTATTGGCTCTAAATTTCGTACTAACTATTTTATGATTGTTATTTACACCAAATACAAGCCAAGCATAAGGTTTGCCTTTCAGGTTAGCCTCATTTGAAAGTGCTGAAAAATACTTACCTAACTTTGTAAAATCATAACTATTTTTTGCTTCCTTGAATTCTAATACTTCTGTTTCTGCGGGCATAGCAAGCAGCTCTCCAAGAAGTGTAGTTAATTCTTGTTCTGTCATCTTTTTTAGATTTTATTATTTATTTTGTCCATTACTCAATTCTTGACGCACTATGTCAAGAATTGGGAAAGTCTGATAAAACTTCCGCATATTGGTAAGATTTGATAATCAAATCCTTTTCCAAACTCCACAGTAAGTCGTACAGATAGGTTTTTGAGCGTAGTTTTTCCATATTCCGCTTTTGCCTTTCCTTTTTGCTCATTTTCCACTGTTGTACTACCAATAAACCAATAAGATTCTAGCAAAGTACTATTAGCAAAGCGGAAAACCTTTTCCCTAGCGTGAAGAATAATGGATTTGATATCTTCAAATAAATTGTCTTGTAATTTCATAATAATAGTGGGGGTTTTGTATTACCATTTTCCCCACGTTCCACGTGGGGTTATTATTGTTAAACCCTGAAAGGGTTGAACAATAATAGCCGTAAGCCGTGCTTACGGAACGTGGTAATAATGTATTTGAACTCACCTCACTCTGATACGAACTCACCTCACTCTGATACGAACTCACTTCACTCTGATACGAGCTCACTACCAAATTTTATTAACTCACTACTAATCAACCCCACCTAAATCCTCCCCTGCTGGGAGGATTTTAATACAAAGCGTGTCTTTCAAGTCTCCCCAGCAGGGGGAGATTTAGAGGGGGTTAAAACATCAGCTCCTTAAACGCTTCTTCTATCAAAACTACTTTCCAGCGTTCTTCTCCTACTTTTAAATTTTCAATATTGTTGTCGCCATTGACATAGATGCGGTCAAATGTCCAATCAAGTGGATTATAAGCACTTGCTTTGAGTATTTCGTTGAGTTGTTTGTTGTCGTACAAGGTACAATCTCGCCAAATAATCAAAATATTTTCTTCTTCTAGCGTGTGTCCTAAAATTATTTTTAATCCTTCTTTTGGGCTGCTATATTCTTTCACCACAAGCCCCAACAAATAATTAAACGTTTCTACCAAATCCACTTTTGTGGCTCTTAGTTCGTTGTGTTGTGTGGTGTTGAGGTAGCACGCAAACGGATTTATAAACCATTCCAAATTTAGCAAACTATCTCTACTCTCTACATCAAGCATATAATTGAGCATATAGCCTTCTTTAAAGTTGGCGTTTAGCTCTAGTGTTTGTTGTTGCGTTTGTGTGGGTTGCAAAACAAGGTTATTGAGCGTGTCTTCATAGCTCTCCAAACGTACATATTTAAAGCATTGGCTAATACCTTCTCTGCTTAATGGTTTGCCCTCTTTCCAGTCTTTTGAATAAATCACTTTCATTATACGAGGCTTGGTAACCGTCTCAAAATACTCGCCCATCTCTACTAAAATATACTTGCGTTCTCCGCCATCTTCTCTATTTAGGTTGATAACTGCGTGACCAGACGTGCCAGAGCCTGCAAAATAATCAAGAATGATGTCGGAGGTATTTGCAGATATTTCTAAAATTCTGTTGATAAGTGTTGAGGGTTTTGGAGTAGTAAAAGATTTATTGTTAAACAAATCTTCTATTTCTTTCATTGCTGTTTGATTATGTCCCACTTCATTAAATTTCCAAATAGTTTTAGGTACAACTCCTTGTTGAACTTCCGAAAGAAATTGTTTTAGTTGTGGTTTACTATCATTATTCTTACCAAAGTAAATTCTATTGTCTTCTACTAATTTAAGGTAGTTTTCTTTTGAAGTTTGCCAACATCCATCTTTTGGTGGAAGAACAATATTACCTGCAGGTGTTTCTATTGGGTAATCATAGTTAGCGGAATAACTTTTAACAGAAAATCCGCCAGCTTTCCAATCTCCTCTTTTATCATTATCAGGATTAGAATATCTATCATTCATCTCTTGAGTTCTTGCCAAAAGTCTTGGTCTCCAAACATTTTTATCACGAGCAAAACAAATAATAAAGTCGTGAGTATCACTAAGCCATTTAGCATCATTTGAAGGAGAATATTTTTTCTCCCAAATAATGTTATTCACAAAATTATCTTCTCCAAATATGCTTTCTGCTATTTGTTTGAAATTTGCTTGTTCTCTATCATCAAGGCTAGTAAACATCACGCCATCATCTTTCATCAAATTCCTGCTTAGGTTTACTCTATTCTCCATAAAGGCAAGCCAACTAGAAGATTTAAAGTTGTCTTTGTAGGCAAAACCGTCATTTCCTGTATTGTAAGGTGGGTCTATGTAAATAGTTTTTATTTGTTGTTGGTATCGTGCTTGCAGTAGTGAGAGTGCCTGAAAGTTCTCACTATTGATAAGCAAACCGTTATTTTGTTCATCAAAATTATGTATTGTGGCGAGGGTATCCCATTTAAACTTTTCATCAAAAAAAGCGGTATCCAGCACAAGGAATTGGTTTTGCTCCAAAAACGGTATTGTTAGCGGGTTAGAAAAGCCAATAATATCTGTTTGTAGTATTTGTGTTGCGTTTTTGTGTTTTATTTCATCAATAGCAAAAAGTTTTATCCATTGTTGTATTTGTGGTTGGTTGTCTAAGATTTGTGTATAAAGTTTTTTTGGTATTCTGTCAAGTGTAATGCAGTAGTCAGTTTGTACAATAAATTTCTTTTTGCACCAAAGTTTCTTTTGGAAGTCTTCTAGTTGTGCAAGGAAAGTAATTATTTTGTGCGCAATATTTTTGGTAGCTTTTATTTTGGTAAGTTGCTTGATAAACTGCTCATTACTTTTTGTATTGAGGTCATCAATAAAAAGGATTTCGTTTTTGATAAAAAAATCCATCTCACGCATGAGGAATGCGCCCAAATCCTTATGAATGAAGTAATCAAAAGAATTTCTTGCGGTGTAGTCGGAAAGATGTTTTTGTAGAAGTGTTCTAGTTTTGTCTTTTTCCGTAGGTTTTAGCGTGAGTAGTTCAGCAAAATCCGCAGGAATTCGTGTTTTGATAAGTTCAAAAGCTCTTTCATTTTGTTCTTTTTGGGTATTTTTCTTATCTGTTTGTTCATAGACGAAAGGGATAATAAGTTCATTATTTTCCTGTTTGATAGGAAATTCATAAAGATTAGCAAAGCAAAATCTTCTTTCTTTATCTGTTTGTGTTTTGTTATTATTTTGTTCAGTAGATGCTTCTACAAGCTGGAAACAAACAATATTTTCGTTTGGGAGTTTGAAGCGGTAGTTTTTTAGGTATTCAGAAGTTTTTATGTAATATTGGTCAGCGTTAGCCCAATGCAATTTTACTTCTTCTCCTGCATAAGGAATGGCATATACGCCTTCTTTGTATCTGCGCATAGCAATAAAGTCACCGTTATCAAAATAGCGTTTAAAGAAGGTAGCAAGGTGAGAAAAGACTTCATTTTCTGCGTCTGTGATGTCAGCGGCTTGTGAGAGTCGTTCTTTTACGGCTAAAACTTTTGGAGAAGTTTCAGGGTCTACACCAAAATCAATAGCTTGTTTTATGGTTAGTTCTAGTTCTGCTTGTATTGTTTTTTTATCTGATGAGATAGTTTGAGAGAGGATTTTATTTACTTGTGGCAGGAGGTCGTTGTACAAAAATTGTTCAATATCCTTTCTTTTTTGGTTCATTATTTTGTAGATACCAAAATCAAGTTCTGCCTTATCCAGCATAAATATTTCTTTGAGGATATTGATTAGTTTTTCTTGGTTGTTCATATTTTTGGGTTGGTTGTCGTTATTGTTACGGGTTTCCGTAAGTACGACTTACGGCTATGAATATTTAACCCTTTCAGGGTTTTGTTTGCTGATTTTTTGTATTAAAATCCTGAAAGGATTTAATGTTAATAGCCGTAAGCCGTGCTTACGGAATGTGGTAATAATGTATTTGCTTTCAGGGTTTACTTACGGTTTAAAAAAAATGACCCGCTTGCAGTTCTTATGGTATGCAAAACGGGTACTGTTGCCACAAATGTAGTAGATATTTTATAAAAAACAAAAAATATTTAGACTACTTCCCATTGTACAGCAAAGATATTTTTTTGCGTGATGTTTTGCTGTAATTTAGCTTGTGTTGTATCAAAAAGTTTGTCTTTTTCTGTGGCTATTTCATCTTGTGCAGAGAAAAGGTTTTGTCTTTTTTCAGCTCTTTTCTTTTCCAACTCGTTGATAAGGCGTTTTAGCTTTAGTTTTTCTTCTAGTAGAGAAAGTTTTTTAGCTTCTAAGTTTTTAACTTTGATGTCTGCATCAATGTCTTTTAGTTCTTTTTCAAGGCTAATTTTCATATCTTCTGCCCATTGGTCAAGTTTTTCCATTTCAATCTCAAAAATCTCAGTATTTCTGTCTTTATTTCCTGAAATATGCTTTTCTTTTTCTGTTGTAATGATATTTTTACAACTTTCCATTACATTTTGTGGCATTGATACGAGTTCATTTTCAGTTGCGGCAAGAGAGAAAAATCTTGGAATATCTTCTGCGTTTATTTGTTCTCCTTCGTCAGAAATGCAAGCTAACAAAAGGTGCTGTTCTGTATCAAAAGAGGAGATTTGTAGAAGGTCAATTTGTAGCCAGCCTGTTTGTCCTTTAAGTTTTTCTAGGAAAGAAATTTTTTCTTTTGGGTTGTATTTAAACGTAATTTTCCTTGTTGGTGTGTTTGTTTCCTTGCATTGTGTAAGGATTTCTTGCGCCAGCGGGTGATTTATTCTATAGACGTTTGTGTCGTCAGGTACAACAATATCTGTTTTCTTTTGTCCTTCTTTTTGCTTGAGTATCATATACGGACCAGCGTGAATTTCTTTTGTCGCAAATGGGTTTTTAGTCAATGAAAACGTATAATCTTCATTGTCAAAAGTGGCGTTATTTTGCAAGAAAAACTGTGTTATTTTCCAAAGTTTTTCTTCAAATTTGTTGAGATAAACCCTAGATTTATCAAAATTATCTTTCAATTTATCCCGTACTGTTTCATCAAAGCTTTCCAGCAAAATTTTGTGTGTGTTGCCCATTGCTTCTTTGATATTTCGCTCCATACGTTGTTGTAGGTCATCAAAAGCAGTTTTTATTTCTGCTTCTGTCCTGCATATATTGTAGATATTAGCAATTTTCTTTTCAAAATCCAGCCCATTATCCATTGTGCCAAGTATTTCGTCACTTGCGCCAAAGACTCCAGAAAAAAGTTCTAATTTCTTATCTAAAAGCTCATAAACACGTTTATCTGCTTTGTTGCTTAAGTTAAGAAAATTAACAACCACGACATCAAATTTCTGTCCGTACCTGTGGCAACGTCCAATTCTTTGTTCAATTCTTTGCGGATTCCAAGGCAAATCATAATTCACCACAAGGGAACAAAATTGCAAATTAATTCCTTCTGCTGCTGCTTCCGTAGCAACCATAATAGTAGCTTCATTTTTGAAATGTTCTACAAGTGCGGCACGTTGGTCTGCAGTTGGTGAGCCTGTAATTTTATCAGTTCCTTTGTGCTTTATGAGCCATTTTTTATAGATTTCTGTTGATTCTTTGTCGTTGTTTGTACCATTAAAGCGTACAACTTTTCCTTTGTAGCCGTTCTCTTCTAATGTTTTGTACAAAAACTCTTGTGTACGCCTAGATTCCGTAAAAATAAGTGCTTTTGGGTTAGCTTTTTGTGTTTCCAGTTGTTCAAATGCTTTCGTTAATGCTAAAAAAAGTTTGTCAGCTTTTGCATTTTTGGAGATACTTTTAGCCAAATCTCTAAACTTTTTAAGTTCCAAAATCTCCGCTTTGATGCCTGCAATATCTTCTTTTGAAAGTAATTCCTGTTCAAAATCCTCTAAATCTTCATTAGGCGTATTTTCTGTTATTGTTTCTGAAATTATTTCAGAAATTATTTCAGCATTATTTTCTGTTTGATTTTCTGTTTGTGTCCATTCGTCTTTGGTTTGCTCAAATCCCTCATAATCTTGCGCCAAATCTTCTAAAATCTCGTTTGAAACCACACCCGACCCCTCCTTTTGAAGGCGGGGAGTTAAAAGTTCCCCTCCTTGCAAGGAGGGGTTAGGGGTGGTTTGAGTAAATGCAATCATTTTCTCTAATCTGGTTACAAAACCTTCTAATGTTGCACCAATAGCAAAGCTAGAAGAGGCTAATAATTTCCTCAAAACAAGTGTCATCAAATGCCTCTGACTGTTCGCAATGGCATAAGATTGAGTTTTTTGGAGGTATTCAGAAACCCATTCATAGAGTTGTTGCTCATCTTTATGCGGATAAAAATCTTCTCTAATAGCCTTTCTTTGTGTGTAGTTGATGTATTCCAAAACATTTTTTCTTAGTGTACGCCTGCAAATAGGTTCTAGGCGTTTTCTTAGGTGTTCGTGTTCGTCAGGGCTTAAAACGTGGTTATATTGACTTTTAAAACTTTTCAAATCTCCAAAAGTATGTTCGTCAATGATGCTTACAAGTCCGTAAAGCTCCAAAATAGAGTTTTGGAGTGGTGTAGCTGTGAGCAGAATTTTTTTCTTACCTCTCAAAACAGTTTTAATAGCATTGCTGATTTTATTTGATGGTTTATACACATTGCGTAGCCTGTGCGCCTCGTCCATCACGACTAAATCCCATTTAGTTTGCTCCAAATACTCTTGTTGAGATTTCGCAAACTGATAAGAACAGATAACAATAGCAGGTTTTTTCTCTTGGTCTTGATTAAACGGGTTTTTGTTATTTTTGAGGGCTAGTTTAAAAGATTTATTTTCTAAGATAACGGAGGGCAAATAAAATTTATCTAAAAGCTCTTGATTCCATTGTTTACGCAGGTTGGCAGGACAAATAATGAGTAATTTGCGTTTGTTTTCCGACCATTGTTGCAGCAAAATAATCCCTGCTTCAATGGTTTTCCCTAGTCCTACCTCGTCTGCAAGTAACGCACCTTGAGAAAGTGGCGAGGCAAAGGCAAAAAGTGCCGCTTCTACCTGATGTGGGTTCAAATCAACTTTTGCATCTTGCAAAGATGCTGTAAACTTGTTGATGTCATTGGAAGGAAGTAGTCTAGTGAGTTCGTATGCAAAGTATTTGGCGTGATAAGTCGTAAGATTTGATTTTTGTGTTGCTTTTTGGTTTACTTTTTTGCTCATTTTTGTTTAGATTTAGATATTTTAGAAAAATCAAATTTACAAAAATAAATGAATAAAAAAAAGCCTTTCCAAACTTTGGAAAGGCTTTTTTAGCATTATAAAGAAAATTATTCTAATACAATTTTCTTGATAAATTGTGTTTTGTTGTTGCTAAATTTGAAGAAATACATTCCTCTGTTCCAGTCTTTTACAGATATTTCTGATGTGATTTTATCAGAAGAAACTGTACCGACTTTGCGCCCAGTAACGTCCATTATCTCAACAGAAAACGCTCCAGCAACTGCTTGGTTTTGAGCCATTTCCACAAAAACTTTATCTTTTGCAGGATTTGGATAAACCTTAGTAGCATTTTCAAAAGTATTCAGAGCCGTTGTTGGGTTGTTGTAGTTAGTCATATTCACAATAGAGGCATCTGCGCTACCTTTCGTAAGACCAGCACCAACAGCATCAATCATAAAAGTAACCGTTTCATTCAGTTCTGAATAATCAGTATCTTCTGTTCCATTAAATACAAAACTTGCGCTACTCGCTCCTACTGGCACATTCAAAGTAATACTACTTCCTGAAAGTGCAGGGGTGGTGCTATAATCTGTTGCAGTTACGTTTAAGCCATTGAGTGCTTTTATTGTGATAGTGCTTGCAACAGTCGTAGGATAACTAAATAACAATGTAAGGCTACCTTGTGCGCCCTCACGTATGGTTGTGCTTGCGCTTGCAAAATTTACAAAATTACTTCCTGTAGGTACTGGAATAATGTTTTCTGTTCCTGTTACAGCCACATTTGCTGTTGCTGTTGCAGAAACATTCGTAATATTACCTGTTTTTACTCCTGCTATTGCACTTGTAGGAGAAAAACGTACAGAAACAGTTTGAGGTGTTGCCAAATCAGCCACAGTATAAGAAATGCTGCCAGAAAATGTAGTACCATTTTTTGATACTTCAAAATTTGCAGGAGCAGTTACGGTTGTGCTTGCTACAAGGTTTGCACCTGATAATGAGTAAGTTTGGATTGTAGAACTAGCATTTGTTGTTGTTGTTCCAAATGTAAGGGTTGCAGGCGTTGCAGTTAGGCTTGCAGGAATAATAACGAGTGCCTCTGTACCTGATACCGCTACATTTGCTGATGCAGTTGTAGAAACATTCGTAATATTTCCTGTTTTTAAGCCTGCTACGGCACTTATTGGAGAAAAACGTACAGTAACTGTTTGAGGTGTGGCAAGTTCTACTGTTGTATAAAAAATACTACTAGAAAACGTAGTACCATTTTTTGATACTTCAAAATTTGTGGGTGCAGTCACAGTTGTATTTGCTGTAAGGTTTGCTCCACTAAGTAGATACGTTTGTACCCCTGAATTAATGTTTGTCGTTGTTGTTCCAAAAGTAAGTGTTGCAGGATTTGCCGTTAGCGTAGCTACAACAGGGATACTTTCCGTTCCTGTTACGGCTACATTTGCTGATGTAATTGCGGGTGCAGTTCCAGAAACATTGGTAATGTTACCAGATTTCAGCCCAGCTACCAAACTTGTAGGAGAAAAACGCACAGAAACAGTTTGAGCTGTTGCAAGTTCTGCTACTGTATAAGAAATACTACCAGAAAATGTAGTACCATTTTTTGATACTTCAAAATTTGCAGGAGCAGTTACAGTTGTATTTGCCACAAGATTAGTACCTGATAATGAGTAAGTTTGGATTGCAGAACTAGCATTTGTATTAACTGTACCAAATGTAAGTGTTGCAGGTGTTGCTGTTAGTGTTGGAGAAGGCAAAGGCGTACTTTCAGTTCCAGAAACGGCTACATTTTGAGATAACACGCCACTAACATTAGTAATATTCCCAGATTTTGCACCAACTATTGCGCTTGTAGGCGCAAAACGTACAGAAACCGTTTTTACAGTTGTCATTTCCGCAGGTGTATAAATAATACTTCCACTAAATGTAATAGCATCTTTTGATACTTGAAAATTTGCAGGCGCAGTTACCGTTGTGTTTGCAGTAAGATTTACGCCTGTAAGTGTATATGTTTGCACACTAGAAAAAGCACCTGTAGCAACTGTACCAAAGTTAGTAAGTATTAGGGGGCTTGCCGTAAGTGAAGGCGGAAGTGTTGAGTTATCATAAAAAGCAACATCATCAAGTGTCCATCTTGCGCCTTGTGAAGGAGTTGCAGTAATACATTTATAAATAAAAGCTATATATCTACCTGTACCAGCATAGCTAGAAAGGTCTATTTGGGGATTTTGTAGCCAGATGTCGGCATCATCATCTTCCAAATTAGTAAGTGTAACCCAAGTAGCAAGATTAGGGTCACCAGTTCCTGTATAATTAGTAGATATTTTTACATCTAATCCTAATCCTCCTCCTGCAAATCTTGTTCTTGACCAAAAATCCATTTTATAGTTAGAAGTAACAGTCAGAGCAGGTGAAATAAGCCAATCTTCATTAGCTGTAGAAGCCGTAGCAGAACCACCATTGACTTGTGCCCCTGTAGTAAGTGGTGTAGTTGTACCTGTTGCAGGGCGACCATTCACATTACACGCCCAAACGGGCGCACCCGTAACGCTGAATTGCGTAAAAGTTCCTAAACCAGCACAAACTGTACCTAATCCAAAAGTTTCTATAGTTGTGGGTGTTTGTACAGGTGGCGGAACTACATAATCTTTAATTGTAAGCGTATGCGTACTGTTTGCAAGCAAAGGTACACCCGCACTTGGTGAAGAAAGTATCAAAATGACTGTTTCATCTGTTTCTGTTATGGCATCAGCATTGACAGTAATAGAAACCGTTTGAGAAGTTTGGTTAGCTGCAAAACTAATTGGCGTTGTGGTTGTCAGAACATAATCATTCGTTGCGCCTGCCGTAGCAGTAGAAGCAACTCCAACATTTAGGTTAATAGTGAATGCTACCGTAGAATTAGCAACAACATTGACTGTATAAATAGTGTTTCCTGTTGCAGGTTCTGTGATTATTCCTGTAACAGCAGCAAACTGAACGCCAGGTGCGGGTGCAGAAAATCCCCAAACATCAGCCACCCACAAAGGATTGTCAATGTAAGGATTTCTATTTCCCTGAATAGCAAAAACATTATTATTTCTATTAATTTCTTTCTGACTTACGGGGTCAGCAATATGCCAAGAATACAATAAATCTAATTGCCATTGGTCAAAAACTTGATTAGAAGAGCCATCTAAGACGTTGTTAGCTGTTCCGTTATTTTGCCAACTACCAATTATGTTTTCGTAGCGAGTAGCCATATAAAAATATCCACGAGCAAAATCACCTTTGTAAGCATCAATAGGCTCAAAAACAGTACCTGTATAGCCTGGAGAGATAGATTTACCCAATTTGCTACCATTTAACGTGATTGTAGGAGTATATGCTGGCGTAGTAGTTGCCACAGGGTCAACTCTTCCATAAGGATAATTACTTCTTATACCATTCACTTTCCCATCAGTTGGATAGATATGAAAAAGGTCAGAAACCATTGGAGACGCAGAAACGAACCAACTTTGTGGCATACTGTGTTCTCTGTTGTAGCAATCTCCTTCTGCGCTATAAGTACCGCAGGTTTGCCCCCAAGTGAAGACATAAGGAGGTGTACCAGAAGGAATATCAGAATACATATCCCAAACCTGTCCGTTGGTTTTTTTATCTGTTCCTGTGCTAGGATATGAGCCAGTCCCTTGATAGGCAGCATACAACGAGCCATAACCAATATTTATGGGTGCGGCAGTTGTACTTGGATAATTTTTATTGATGATATTGAAAAGAGCTGTTTTTTTGGCATATCCAGAAAGGGATTGCGCTGAAGTATAGTAGCCAGCAGGTGCTTGTGCGTAGGAATTGAGCGCAAAAACCCACAATACCATACCAGTAATAATGCTAGTAATTATGTTTTTCATTGTTATTTGAAAATTGATTGAAAATATTTTTATAAAGCCTGCAAAAGTAAGCAATTTTTTTGAGATATTTTCTAAGTTTCAAATATTTAAAGATTTCTTAACAAACCTATTTTTTTCGTCTATTTATTTCTTTTTTAATCAATAAAAATTCTCTGCTGGTTTGCCCTTTTACAGAAGTATTTTCATCAGCTCTACGGAAAAGATACGGCATAACCGCCTCCACAGGTCCATAAGGCAAATATTTAGCTACTTTGTAACTATCTTTGGCAAGCGCATAAGAAATTTGGTCGCTCATACCAAAAAGTTGAGCAAAATACACTCTTTCATCAGCAGGACTAATATTTTTGGCAAGCATCAATTCTATTAAATATTTATTACTTTGCTCGTTGTGTGTGCCGCAAACCAAACCAAATTGTTCAATATTATCCATACAAAACAATATAGCACTATCAAAATCTTTGTCGCAGGCTTCTTTGCTGGGCTGAATTGGGTCAGGGTAATTCATTTCTTTTGCACGTTTGCTTTCACGCTCCATATATGCGCCACGCACCAACTTTGCACCTAAAAAATAATTTTTTTGCTTTGCTACCTCAAAAGCAGCCTTCAAATTTCCTAGCATATCAGCACGGTACAACTGATAGGTGTTGTAGATAATACATTTCTCTTTATTGTACTTTTCCATCATTGCATAAGCAAGGTTGTCAATGGTATCTTGTATCCAAGATTCTTCCCCATCAATCAAAGTTTTTACGTTTAGTTCATAAGCACGCTTACAGATAGCTTCTATTCTTTCTTGCACTCTTTGCCATTGTTTTTCTTCTTCTGAAGAAAGTGTTTGCTTAGATTGTACTTTTTCAAGAATATGAAAAGGCGCAATACCCGTAACTTTAAATACAGAAAATGGTATGTGTGTAGATTTTGCTGCTTTTTCTATGGTCAAAAGTGTTTCTGCAAGTGTGGCATCAAAACCAACTTCTGTTTTTTCTCCTTCCACAGAATAATCCAAAATAGCTCCTATGTTGTATTTTCCAAGATTATTGACAGTTTTCTCACAATCAGTAATGTTTTCTCCACCGCAAAAATGCCCAAAAACAGTTGATTTTACTATTGATTTTACAAAAGGAAAATGTATTTTTAGGGCAAATTTCAAGAAAGATTTTCCAAAATCTACCAAAAAATTATTATTCATAGCTGCAAAAATGAAATAAGTTTTGCGCAACTCAAAATCAGTTTTGGAAGAGAACGCCACTGAAGTATCTTCAAATGAAGTTTCAGAAGTTTTTGGAACAGAAATAATAGCCATAATATTTTTATTTTTGATAAGCATTTTTGATAAGCAAATTTAACAGAATTAGAACAAAAACGCCCTTTTTAGGTTTTTTGTTCTAATTATTTTTGTTCAATTACGAATTATCAATTACGAATTACGAGAAATATAACACGTAATTATATTTTCGTAATTGATAATTCGTAATTCATAATTGAAACTAATTATCTTGGCAGCGGATTTTTATCTTTCTTGTTCAAATCTTTTGGATTTGTGCGTTGTGGCATACCTGTACTATTTGTGCCACTAGCATTAGTTGCTTTGGTTAGTTTTGTATTTCTTTTTGTCGTATTTGGTGCGTAAGTGTCCCAAATTTGTCTTTCTGCTCCGTCTGCTTTTGGTCGTGCTACTTTTTGGCGCATATAACGAGGCATATCACCTTTTTTAGGTAACCAAAGTCCTTTTTTTAAATTACGAATATCATAAGGTTTACTATAATTTTTCTTCTG
Organism: Raineyaceae bacterium; assembly: GCA_043772375.1. Lineage (GTDB taxonomy): Bacteria > Bacteroidota > Bacteroidia > Cytophagales > Thermonemataceae > JANYGM01. The sequence continues at coordinate 17,760 of JAYVGJ010000252.1, forward strand.
ATAAGTGTGTGTAGTAGCCATATAAGGGCGTTTTCTTACCCTAATAAAGCCTTTGTAAGTGCTTGCTTGTTTGCCTTTGCGTGCATAGAGTGTAGCACGTTTGTCCACATAACGCACCGTACCACTATAACGTGCTATTTGCTTGCTTTGGCGGTTAATAGCTTTTTTGTGTCTATTGACCAAACTCATTGGCACACCTTTATAACTACCTTCTCTTTTGGTGATTTTGTTGGGAGAAACCCTGATAACAAAGCCAGAAACGCCTTTATGTTTTTTAGGTTGTTGTACTCTAATCACCAGTCCGCTAATGCTTCGTTTCTTTAAATCTTTTGGTGTTACCTTAATAATCAGCCCAGAAATGCCTTTATGTTTTTTTGGTTGTGCTACTCTCGTAATTAGCCCAGAGATACCAGCTTTTCTTGTGTTTTTGCGTGTTTGCACAGTAATAGCTTTGCCACTTTTATTTGTCTTTCCTTTCGTAACTCTTACTTCTCCTTTATATTTGTCTGTTTTTGTTTTGCCATACTTTCTCAAAAGTCGTTTTTTAGGCGACAAATCAGGTTTCTTTTTTGGACGTTTCTCTGCCTGTGCTTGTGCGTTTTGGTTAGAAAAACACAAACAAATCATCACAAATACAAGAAATAACAATATTTTTTTAGAATTTTTCAAAGAGAATATTTTAATACGTATTATTAAAACGTAAAGATGCAAAAATATAGTGAAAAATAAAAACCTTTTTCAAAATCCAAAGAAAATCTAACAAAAAATGAAGGAGATTATCATACTACTATACATAGTTTTTGTTTGTCGTTCCCCACGTGGAACGTGGGGAAACGGACAAGTAATGTAGTAGTATGGGAAATTATTCTCAAACTGCCTTAGTATGAAATTGTACTACATTCCATTTGACAAATCAAATTGCTATAAAAGTAAAAATCTTATTTTAATAATTCTTTAACAAAAAATCCGTAAGCAAAATTACTTACGGATTTTAGAAGATTTGCGACTTTTCAAAGGAACTATGTTGTGTCCAGTCACAATTAAATTATAATTCTTTTGGCAACGGAATTCTTACAGTTTCTCCTATCCAACAGTTTAACGTAACGGATTTGCCACCTTTGCCACTCTGGAAAACGTCTGCTTTGCTAGGATAAAATTTCTTTGCGTAAGACATTTTAGCAGAGTTACCTGCTTTTTGATACATATTAAACGCAGCAATAGCATAAGCACGCCCTTCTACGGCATCTTTTGTGCCACATTCTGGGCTACCAATATATAAATCTCCAATTCTAGCATAAATATTACTTGCTGATGAAGGCTCTAATGCTAACAGTTGCAACAAATAAGTACGTGTAGCAGCTTTATTACCTGCTTTTTCAGAATTTGAAATCAGTTTTTTAGTGATTTTCGTTTTCTGTGCTGATGTTGTTGCTAGACCTTGAGATTTATTAAAATATTCTTGTGCTTTTGTGGCTTCTCCACGAGCATCAAACATTTGATAAAGTTTGTAAAAATTATCAAAAGAAGGGTCTTCTTTTGCCAATTTCTCTGCTATTTCTGCAAATAATGGGCTTTTAGTGCAATCAGCATCACTCAAATAATTGCTTAATCTGATAGCTTCTTCTTTTGATTTTGTTTCCTTGTACTTTTTAGTAAGATTTTTCTCAATAAAATCACAAGTAATTTTAGCTTTAAAACAGTCTGTAAACTTTTTCGTTACAAGCTCGTTAGATTGCTCAAATTGTGCTTTTTGTGCAGCATTGTTTTTGATATTGTACTCAATAACTGCGCTTATTTTTTCAAATTGTACAAAACCAGCATCATCAGTAATTTTTTTGCTTGCCAAAGCCGTACAGGTAACGTCCATTGCATAATACAAATTACCTGCAAAAGTGTTATTTCCGTTTAGTTCAACAATTTTTTTGAAAAGATTATTAAGTGTTTCAACGGCTTCTGGACGTACAGAAAGATATTCATACGCATAGTGTCCTTTGTAGTTCATTTGCGTAGCTTCTTGTGGTTTTCCTGCCTTGTCGTTAGGAAAATATTTTACATAATTATCATAAGACATCAAAAAAGTATCTTGATATGCCTTTATCATTTTTTCATCTTTTAGTTCTGCAATTAGTTTTGGATAAACATCAGAGGCAACTTGATAATGGTAAGGTGCATTATCAGGCACGTTTTTAAGTATCCAACCCAAATGATTAGCCGCATCTTGGTATTTTTTGTCTTGCATAGCGTTTTTATATAAAATGCGTTGTTTTACAAGCATTTCACGCAATTTTGGGTCTGTTGGCTCTTTTACTTGTGCCATAGTTTGCAAAGAAACCATCAAAGCAAAAACAGAGAAAATTGTGTTTAGGAAAATCTTTTTCATTTTTATAATTGATTTATTTTGAATTGTAAATTGTAAATTGTGAATTGTGAATGAATACAGAACAGTTATATTTTGTATTTTCGTAATTCGTAATTGATAATTCGTAATTGATAATTGACTTTTACTCAATTTTTGGTCTATTAAACCAAAGTAAATCATTGATTGTTGCGCCTAGTGTAATTTTAATGTAGTTTTCTTGTATAAGCCCTGCATTTGTGGTGCCACGTTGTCCGACTGTTAAGCCAAGATTGATATACGTAAGCCCTACTTGCGAAATCCCTACAGGTAGTGATGTACCAAAACTTATGCCAAACTCATTTATAGACTGACCATTTAATAAATATGCCGTTTGCTGGTATTGTGCGCCCATTCTATAAGTTGAGCGTTTAAAGAAATTCCCAGATTTGAAATTAGGCGTAAGTTCTGCACCAATGGCTATACCATTAGAATTTTGAAACTGCAAATCAGGGTTAGGCGTAGTGCCATCACTATAATTTTTCCACGCTTGCGTAAAAACATCAACACCAAAAGTATAAGCAGAAGGTTTTTCGTAGCTTATGCCCAAACGCAATTTATAGGGTAAATTTATGTTTGCTTTTTGGTTGATAAGTAATGTATCTTGTGAAATAACGGCATTATTAGCATCTTTTCTTTCGTTAAATATACTTCTTTTTACACCTAGATTTTGACCCAAATCAAAAGATGCTCCAATATTGATATTATTTTTATTTTTCAGGGGGAAAGTAGCCGCTGCACCCAAATTGACCAAAATATTAGAAAAAACAGTACGGTTAGTAAGGATTGTTTTTGGGTCTGCACCACCTACATTTACCTGCGTGCCAACTTCATTGGTAATATTCCCAAATAGATAGTTGATTTTTGCGCCCACATAAAGGTTTTTAGCAACCATAAAACCGTTTCCCCAAAAGAAAGAATTTAGTCCGCCACTACCTTGGTAGGTATAAGTAGCTGAAAAATCTGGGTTTCCATCAATACGTGCAGTACGAGTATAAAGGTATTCTACATTGCTATATGGTTTGAAGCCTAATTGTGTCGTCCAGTATTTTTTATAAACAGGAAAAAGCACCGCAATATGTGAGATATTGCCTGTTGATTCTTGTTGTTTTGTGGTGCTATTTTTGATGCTAAATTGCTGTCCGTAGAGAGCAATATCTAAAATAGTGTTTTTGTTTCTGGCAATAAGTGCAGGATTTATGTTGTTCATAATAAAACTTCCTGTGTTGCTTACGCCCACACCACCCATAAACTCTTGTGCCATAAAGCCTTGCGGACTAATATTACCCAGTCCTAAACTAGAATAAGGAGAATTTTGTGCATTTGCCACTACGTTAAGAGAGATAACCAGTGTTATGCTGATAGCAAATATTTTTATAAAAAAGCTACTAAAACTATTTTTTTTTGACATTATATTGTAGAATTCTGTTTAACCCATATAAAACAAGTTTTGGGTGCGCAAATATAGTGCCTTTTAATGATTTTTCAAAATAAAAAGTATCACCACCACACAAAATAATATGCAAATCTTCATACAAATGCTCAAAATGATATATTATTCCTTGAATTTCCATCATCACACCATTGATTGCGCCACTCAAAATAGCATCTTTCGTTGAGTTTCCTTGAAGATTAGGGAAATTGTTTTGTTGATTTTCTGATTTTCCTTCTAAATCATCATTTTTTGAATTCCAATCTAGCAAAGGTAGTTTTTGTGTAAACTCGTGCATAGCACGCAAGCGCATACGTACACCAGGGGAGATAGTTCCGCCAAAAAAATTCTCTTCTTTATCTATCAAATCATACGTGATACACGTACCAATATCTATTACTAAGCAATTTTGCGTAGGGAAAATTGCTTTTGCTCCACACATTCCTGCTATTCTGTCTGTACCAAGTGTTTTTGGAGTTTGATAATGATTTTTGAGTGGAACAGGCAAATCAGGAGATAATAAAAAAATATTTTTTAGTTTATTTTGATTTATTTTTGAAAGAAAATCAGCTAAATCAGCTCGTACAGATGCTATAATGATGTTTTCTACTGAATGTTTTTCAATCAAATTATCAATAAAAGAAAAAATTTCATTTTCTTCTTTTGTTTCCAAAGTTTCAATAAGGTTGTTTTCTTCAAAAAAACCTGCTTTATAGCGTGTATTGCCAATATCTATGCTGATACTTCTCATTTTGAATGATGTTTAACGCACTCTTTCATTGAATTTAAAAGGTTCTACTAAGATTTATACGGACAAGTTTTTAAGTCCCAGCGGGACGGCATATTTATAGAAAAACAAAACACGAAAAATGTATTCAGCCCAGCG
>JAYVGJ010000253.1:0-11517 GCA_043772375.1 Raineyaceae bacterium
GCAGCTATTTTCTGCACTCCAAAAAACGAACAACTAGATTTATTCTAATTTAACCAGCTTATCCAAATACCAGCGTTTGGATAAGCACAAACCAACTAACATAATGGATAAGAACGCAAAACAGGAAATAACACGTTTAGAACGTGCTATTGAAAAATCTGAAAAAGACCACACTAAACTTAAAGAAAAAGTAAGAAAGCACGAAAAAATTGTGTCTGAAACATTGAGAAGTATTGAGGTTGAAAAAATCAATTTGGAAGCCTTAAACAGCCAACTAAGTGAATTGAAATTAACCACAAACCAACTAACACAATGAGAGCAATAACACAGAACGAATTTATACAGGGCGCAGTGTTCACCCACAAAGGAACAAAACAGCTATATAGCAGTTTAAAATACCTAAACAGTAATTTATATTGCGTTGTTGATTTTTTATATTGCGTTGTTGATTTTGGTACTCACACAACACACACAGCACAAGTAAATTATTTCGTAAAAAATATTACTAAAAGTAGTTTTGATATAGAAGTTATCTTTTTTGATAGTGTAGCAACTAAAACGGTGCTTTTTGCGGACTGTTTCGCAATAGAAAATCAACCAAAAGCGCAAGAAAAATGATAACACTCTCACCGCATCAGACGAAAGCCGCAGCAGAAAGTTATAACAACTACACAGGCAGGCACAAGGTAAGTTTCCAAGAAATGAAAAAAATGTTTGTTGCGGAATTTTCAAAAATCCCCCGTTGGGACTTTAAGCCAGGAGAATTTGTTGGTAATGCTTTTTATGATTTTGTAGAAGATTATTATTTTGATTTGCGGAAACAAGAGGTAAAAGCACCCATAAAATACGAGCTAAAACCTCAAATTGAGCTGATAGAGCTAAACGCCCAGCTAAACGAGCATAACAACGAGCTGAAAATTTGCGCCAAGTGTGGGCGTGAATTTGCAGGTATCAAAGCACTTCACGGACATTTAAGAACCTGTAAACCAAACTAAGAAAAATGAAAGTAAATAAAACAGATGAGCGAGATTATATAAAAACACTAATTCAATTACGTTCAGACCTCAAAGATGAAATTACTAAAATTTCGCATAGACGCATTGAAAACAAGCAACCAAACGCCACAATGAGAGATGTTTTCAACGAACTTTTAGAACAAAGTTTAAAAGATTACGCCATTATTGAAGAAAAAATCACACCTCAAAAATAGGAATTTAGCCAAAAAAAAGCTATTTTTGAGTTGTCTAAAACTTGTAAAGAAAATGGGAAAACATCTAAAATTACTAACATCAGCGTATTTTGCGGAGTACGCTGAAGCCTTAGAGGCTAATTGGTTTGAAACATTTAGCAAGCTAAAAATCAAAAAAGCATTTGATAATGCAGATTTTGAGCATTATGTGCAGTCATCAGCGACTTATTCCTCCAACATTGAAGGAAATAGCATTGATATTGATACGTATTTGAAAAACAAAACTTTCAAAGTCAAATCAAAGCCAAAAGAAATGACTGAAATAGACGACTTAATAGCAGCTTATAATTTTGCTATTGAAAATAAATTAACCAAAAGTAATTTTTTGAAGTCGCATAAGATTTTGAGTAATACCATTTTGAGCATCAAAAGCCAGAAAGGCAAACTAAGAAATCAGCAAGTAGGCATATTTAGTGAAGGCAAACTTGAATATATGGCAGTTGAGCCTGAATATTTGAAAGAAGAGTTTGACAAACTTTTTTTTGATATAAAAGAACTTCTAAAAAGGGATTTATCCACCAAAGAAATTTTTTATTATGCAGCAATGATACATCTTTTATTTGAGAAAATACACCCGTTTATGGACGGAAACGGCAGAGCAGGCAGGTTATTAGAAAAATGGTTTTTGGCAGAGAAAATTGGCGCAGGTGCTTGGTCAATTCAAAGTGAAAAATACTATTTCAAAAACAAAAAAGCCTACTACAAAAACATTCATATTGGCTTGAATTATTACGTTTTGAAAATGGATAAATGCGTTTCGTTTCTGTTACTTTTACCCAAATCAATCAAATAAAATTACTTTTCAAATCATTTTAGTTTCCACGCTTTTTTACGGGTTTCTTTGAACTCTTGTAGTAATTTTGTCCTATCAATATCAGGGTCTGGCGTTACAAAATCACTAGGTTTTTCACCTACTTTGTACGTTCCTTGCTCAAATGAAGTGTAGCTATCTTCTATGAGAGCTACACTTTTCATTTTGGAAAGGAGAGATTTAATAGTAATAACGTCTTTTTTCTCCTTTATGTGAATTATTAAAGTTTCCATTATCTTAGGGTTTGTTTCCCCAAAGATACAAAAAACTATTCTGTTTTCACAATTTGATAGGTTTTTTCAGAGGGGTTTTTTGGCGAGCTGATAGTTGCCATACGTGCCGCCCCTGATAGTGAGCAAATTTTATATTTTCTATTGTTTTTATCATTTTGATTTTGTAGATTTGTATATAAATACACAATTTAACCAAATACTACTATGAAATACCATAATCCAGATGAGATATTAGCCGCAGGCGGAATAGATGCTTACAGTAAAAAGCATAATATCAAAACAGATATGAAAAAATGGGCAGGAATACTCAAATTTACGCCCAAAGAAGACAAAGAACTCACAGAACTAATGTACGGAAAACAAAAATAATGGCTATATTTATAGATACAAACATTATTATTGAAATAATGCGTGATAGTTCCAAAGAACAAATGCTAGTGAATTACTTTAATCCTAAGAAAGAACTTTTTTACATTTCTTACGTTTCAGTAGCAGAAGTGAGTTCTATTGCTATGCAAAAAGAGTGGGGAGCGCCTAGAATGGCGAAATTACAGAAATTTTTAGATGATAGCGAGATTATAGAAATTAAAGGAGATGCTATTTTACAGCGTTATGTAGAAATAGATGCGTTTAGTCAAGGTAACAATCCAGCTATTCCAAGTAAACATAGTGCTAAAAATATGGGTAAAAATGACCTTTGGATAGCTGCTACGGCATCTATATTTGATGTTTTGCTTATCACAACTGATGCTGATTATGACCATTTAAACAATGTTTTACTCAAAGTGAAAAAAATCCCTCTTGATATTATTTTAGAAATTAGAAACAAAAAATAACAAAAACTGTTTAAAGAACGTCTTTAAACAGTTTTTGTTATTTGATGGTGACTACTATTTTAGTTCTCAAAATTCTCTCTCATTTTGTTAATCCGCATTTCCAATGCTTCTATCTTAGCATTGATAGGAAAAAGTTTACCCTCAAAAATTAGCTTTTTCTCTTGTAAATCAGCAAGTTCCTTGTTCATTTTACGAAATTTTGCCTCTTTGTAGCTATCATAAATTTTTCCTACTTTTCCGCTGCTTTTACGGAAAGTGCAGCTATGTTTTTGCCTATTCCCATAAGTTTTATTTGGTTTTTAAAATTTCGTAAACTTTTTCTGACGGTTTTTTGGTGAGCTGATAGTCGCCATACGTGCCGCCCCTAATTGTGAGTTTTGAGAAAAAACCGACATTAAAGCCCATTAACTTTAATTGTGCCTTATTGGTTTCAACCGTACCAGCAGCGTACAAATCCGCTAAAATTTGCTCTTCATTGCTTAGCTTTCTTTGAGGTGCTACTTCTTGTATTACCTCTTGTTGTGGTGCTTCTTGCGCTACTTCACTCGTTGGCGTTTCTTCTTCAAGTGCTTCAATTCGTTGTTCGTGGTCTGTGAGGGTTTCTCCTATTTGTTCTATGCTTTCATTGATTGCATAGATACTCTCCTGTAATGCGTCCACAAGTAGGCGTGAGGCTGCATTTGCGCCCTCAAAGTCGTCTTTTTTGATTTCTTTGAGGATTTCGTCTGCTTTTTGCAGTTCTGCGGGCAAATCAATGGTATTGATACCTTTGTCCTTCATAAATGCCTCGTGGTCAAGGTCAGCGTTAGCGGCTGCACTTGCTTTTCTTTCTGTATTTTCCATTTTTTAACTTATTTAAGTAGTTCATCAATTTTTTTATCCAAAATTTTATATACATCAACGGCAAGCGAAAGTATTTTATCTTTTGGAATTTCTTTTTTGTCTTTTTGTGGCAAATTAGCAAGCCTTACGCTAATGTTTTTGATTGCTAATTTCTCTAATTGCTCACGAGAGAATACGTCAATACGTACTTTTGGCTTTGTAGAGGCAAGTATTTGGCTATCAGAAAGTTTTTTGACTTCCTCAATAGCTTTGGGCGTGTCTGCTTCTTTTACCATTTTTTGGCGTACTTCTTGGGCTTCTTTGGCACGTTTTGCTGCGTTGAAGTCCGCAATAATAGTTTTACATTGTTCTACGCCTGTGCTACTGGTCGTGGTTTTGGGCGTTTCCTGTTGTGTTTTCTCCTGTGGAGAAACGGCAACGGGTGCAGGTTTTTCAGGTTTCTCTACTTTTGGCGTTTGTGGTGCAGCTTTTACCGTTTTCTTAGGTGCGGGTTTAGGTGCATCTTTTGCGTTTTTTTTCTCTTCTAGGGTAATTTTTTTGTCAATTACCTCTAAAATCTGCTCTCTTTCGTCATCTAGCAAATCTTGTGAGTTTTGAGCATTTACTTTGTCTTTTTGCAATACTTCTAGTTTTGTCATTATTTTGTGTATTTAAGTAGTTCTTTTAAAATTTTTATTCTTGCAGACAAACCTTTTTTTGTGGTTTCGTTAGCATATTTTGATAATTCTTTCAATGCGTCAATGCGTTCCACAATAGAAAGTTTTGGTTTGTCCGTTTTTTTAGTTACATTTGCATCTCCTGGAAACGTATCAGACGTAAGAGTGGGGGAAGTATCTTGGGTGTAAGCCTTTTGAATACTTAGCATCAGCTCGTCGGGAGTTTTATTATTTCCTACCTTGAATTTGTAAAGCGTTTGGGTAACTGTTTGCTTGATATTTTTTTTCTTTTTTTCTCTAATTTCCTCCAAAAGAAAAAATACGCCATTTGTTCTTTTCAAATAAGCAATAGTTTCTAACTCTCTCTTGTTGATACCTGTTCTAAACACTTTATCATAATTCTCTACTACATCAGGGATTTTCTTAAAATCTTCTAATGTAATAGGCTCTTGCCCACGCAATTCTTCACTTGCGCCACCGTGATTTTTTAGAATATGTTTGATGCCGTAGCTATCAAGCACACGTTCAAAACCTGAAATATCAATATTAGTAGCTTTTTCAATGGCGGCAGCTTGCACGCCTGTAACCTCACCATAAACAACGCTTTTTAGCTCATTTGATTTTGGGTTATCTTTTACCCACGCCACAAGCTCCGCAATGGTTTTTGGGTCGTTTTCCGTGTTTTTCTCTTGTGTGGGCGTAGTTTTCACTTTCGCAAAAATCTCACTAGCACGTGTTGTTGGTGCAATCTCCATCACGTCTAACTCACCATTATCAGGATAATAGCCATTTTCGTCATAAAAGGCTTCTCGCTCGTCCATTTTTATTGGATTTAATTTTATCCAATTCTTATAGTCGTCCCAATTTTTTTTAATGAGGTTTATTTTATTGATATTTCTACCTATTTTTTGGTCATTTTCCGCCTCAAAAGCAAATTCAAATTTCAATAAAGAGGAATATCTATCTTTGTCTAAGATTTCAAAAGGTATTTTTTCACCTTCTTGTATGCTGCGTTGAAGTTCTCCCCTTTGCTCTATTTCAAGCATTGCTGCATATTTTTTTGATTGATAATTTTCTTCTGGTGTTTCTTTCTCCACAACGGCAACGGCAGAAAGCCCTGTATTTTCGTTGTTTTTAAGTTGTTTTTCAAAACTTTGTAACAACTCTTGTAGTTCTATTTTCACGTTTGGGCGCAAATTTTCTCCTTTGAGGGCAGTTTTTACGGCTTGTATATCTTCTTTAAATATTTTTTTCATTGAATTTCTATTGAATTAGTTTTTTTTGTATATTTGCATCAGCTACTTAGCTATGCCCATTCCTAAATTGTCTTTTAGGCGAGATAGGAGATTAGCAAGTAGTTTTTAACCACTTGATTATGACCATTGCCGCCAGTAAAGTAGCAACTTTGCAAACGGGATATTAGTTAAGTGGTTTTCTTATGTCTAAATTTACTGCATAGATAAATTTTCCTTTTACTTTGTGCTTTACGACAAATTGATACTCATAAGCAATTCCTTTGTATTTTATGTAGGCAATGAAGGTATAAATGGCTAAAAAATCTGTATTATTTGTTTTGTCTTCTCTCACCGTAAATAAAGAAGCATCTTCAATAATGCGTTTTATTTGGCTTAAAGCCTTCATTTTCGTTTCTCCACGTCTTGCGCCAGAAAGCTCATCAATACCTGTGTTGTCAAAACCAATGACAAATCCGCTCTGCGTATTTGTGATAGTATCAAAATCATTTTCAGAACGCCAGTATTGTTTCAAAAAAGCATTCACTTTGTCAGAAAACTCTTTATAATCTCCTTTATCAAAAGGCTCAAAAGCCGTTTCGTCTATTTCTATTACTTTGTTTAGGAAAACAACGTCAGGCGTGGTTTTCTCATTTTCTTGTTCATTTTCAAGGTTTGGATATGTTTTTTCCATATTTCCCTTAGAATATTTTTCTCTTTTTGCCTCTTCAAGCATTGTAGGCATTAGCAAAATGAATGTTCTAATATCTGTTGTGTGGCAAGAACTTGTAAAGGCGTTTGTAGCACCAGAAAAATTGATACTAATATACTCACAATCACTCAAAACACTAAAAACAGTCTTTGCAAATTTGCCATTAAGGGCAAATTCAAAATCTTTGGGCGTATTTTTGTTGGTTTCTATGTCGTACCATTCGTGGCTGCTGTGTCCGTAATCTGTATCTTTTGCTTTGACGTGCAAAGTGTTGTTTTCTACTTGAAAATTGACCGTATTTGCAGTTTTGTTGGCATAAATGAGAGAACGAGTAATGGCATCTATAAAGCTTTTGGTTTTAATCTCAAAAGAAAATAGTGTTTTTTGAATAGCTTGCTTGTAATCAGGGTATTTTAACACACTTTCGTACTTGTATTTTTTGCCTGCAAAGGCTATTTCACAAGTTTTTTCATCAACTAAGAAAAATATATCAGCTTTTTCCGTTTTTATCTTAAAATCTTCTAAAACATTCAATTTTGAGTAGTCTATCTCTTGGAAACCTTTGCGCCTAAACGGAATGAAACAAGAAAAAACACCAGAAAAATCCTGCATTTTTACTTTTACGGTTTGTATTGCTAAAATAACACCATTAGAAGAAATAAATCTTATCTCATCTTCTTCAAATTCTAGTAAAACACCACACAATTTTTGTCGTGTTTCCCCACTTGCGCCTTCTTTTGCTGTCGTATTTTCTATTGCTTTAAGAATTTTCTTGAATTTTCCTGCTGCAATACTGAATTTTATTGGTTTCATTTTTCGCTTTTCTGTTTTTCTTTGATTTTTTAGCTTTTATTTCCTTTCTCCCTCAAATTTCAAAAAAAACTTTCATTAAATAGCAAATAATCCAAACGAACAAACCAAAACTAAAAACCAAAAACCGCCTTTAAAGAGGTTTAATCCATTGCTTTGGGCAGTTTTTTTATTCGTTTGGATTTACGCAAAAGTAGCCGCTACAAAATTTTGTAGCGGCTACTTTTTTAGTGTTTTTGAGAAAGGTTTTAAATAAGTGAAGCGTTTTTATTCAAAAAATCACTTACAGCCATTCGTAAAATGTCTGTTAAATTGAAAACGCCTATTTTTGTACCTATTTTGTACAAATTATCCTTTTTGTTTTCAGAGATAAAGGTTTTTACACGTACTAATTTGTTGGTATCTTCCATTGTTGTTGTTGTTTGATTTTACACACAAATATAAACAAAAAATTCTATTATAGGGACTTATTAAGGTCTTATTAGGGTCTTTATAGGGTCTTATTTTTGTTTTTGGCTCAAAATCTGCCCCAAAACTAAAAAAGGGACTTAGTAGGTACTTAACAAGCCCCTATTAGGGTCTTATTAAGTACCTTTTGTATTTTGCTTATGTTTTTGGAGTTTGTTTATAGCGTAAGTTTGTAAAATCATAACCAAAACATAAAAAACAGCCTCAAAATGGTAAATAATAAAAAATACTCACAAAAGATAATCCCCAAATTAGGAGCTGAATGGGACGACAAAAATCAAGGAGAACTAAAAAAATGCTTACTTAATCTAAGGCTTTGATACCCCAACTATTAAGTAAGCATAAAATTTTAAAAAGATAAAGTCTGCAACCGCAACAGGTGAGCCAATAAGTAACACATTTTCTGATAACTTTATCTTGCTACAAAGCTATAAATAAAAAATCAAAATAACAAAATATTTTCTAAATATTTTGCCACATAACATAAAAAACAGCCCCAAAATGGACATAAAATCACTAATAAAACCCTTTATCTTGTCGCAAGGAGAAGATAATATTAACCAGGCTATTAGCTCTCTTACAGATGTAATCAAAGAACAGGAAACCGCAGACTGCAAAATACGCTTTTTGGTAGAACTACAAGACAAACCAAAAAAAGATACCCCAGCCGTAACACAATACATCTCTACACGTACAGACACGCAAAAATGGCAAGTAAGCATCAGCCCAGAATACGACAAAAAACCGCTTTTGGAGATTTTTAAGACTCACGAGGATAGCATACCATTTGAGGCTAGAATGCTGCTACAAGTTATTTTTCCAATGATAGCAAAAGCCTTCAAAAATAAAGACGGTGGTTACATCAAAATTCATATTTATAACGAACTCAAAGAAATAGAGGGAAAAGAGGTTTTACAGACCATTTTGCAGGTAAATACTTATGATTGTGAGGACTGTAACACCGCCATTGATAGATACACATTTTCACAGTTTTTAGAGATGATTTTAGGAAAATAACCAACAAATCCGCAAAGTAGCCCCCTAACCCCCAAAGGGGGAATAAATACAAAAAAATTAGACAGTAAATCACAATGAAACAAGATAATCAAGCTATTGAAGCTATTTTTACAGCCGTTGGCAAGGCGTATGATTTGAGTAAGGCGCAAATTTTAGGAAAATCAAACGGCACAACAGCTGCGGAACTCATAGAGTCCCGTGCGCTTTGTATGTACTTTTTGAGAGAAATTGGGCTTACTTTCCAGCAAGTCGCCTCCGTGATGCAACGCACAGCGGCAAGTTCGGCACAAAAAGCGTACGTACAGGTTGAAATGTGGATTGAAAAAAATTTATACAAAGATTTTACGCACAAATTTTATCAGCTTTCTGATACTTTAAAAATGCCACAATTACCAGAAAATACACCCACAAATGAGCAAACACAGGAAACCAAAGATTTTGAACATTTTGACGGTGAGCCTAACGAGGTCAGCGAAAATATAGAGATTTCTCCAAATGATACGCAAGTAGCTAGTTTAGAAGAGATTACGCCAAATGATTTGGTTTTTGATGTTGAGGACGACACGCCAGACCCACTATCCGTAACAGATGCACCGCTTGCGCAAACGCCTATTACAAGGGATTTGGGCAGCCACTACAAGCCATCAGCGGAGGCAGATGCCATTAGCAAAGGTGCGGATTATGACAACCCTTTTGCAGATTTTGATACTATTTCTCCCAAAGCAAGTGCTGCAAACGCAAAAAACGCTAATATTATTGATGATAGTGTTGCAGCGGCTGAATTTGAGAAATTACCTACCAGCACAGGCGGCGGTACAGGCGGCAATACCTCAAAAATCATTATTGATAATGATACCGCAAATTTCACGACTGAAACCTTTATAAATGTGCTTGTAGTAGCTTCTACTGAAATTTGCCACCATTATTCTAAGATAGATGAGGAAGTAGTCAGAAAGCTAGAAAAAGAGGGTGAAGTGCCAAAACAAAGCACTAAAACGGTTATTGACATTAACAAAAATGCGCACAAAACGCTAGAAAATACCGCCCAAACAAGGTCAGAACTCATAAAAGAAGCCTTAAAGAAGGTAATTATTCACAAAAATGTGTCTGTTTCACCAGAAACGGCACTTATTCTGATGTTTTTAATGTTTGTGGGATTTATGTTTATGACTACCAAGCAACTCAAACAGGACGGAATAGATGCTATTGAGCGTATGAGAGATGTGAAAATTGATAATGATAAGAATAAAGTAGCCGTTTAACCAAAAGTAGCCCCCTAACCCCCAAAGGGGGATAAAGACAAAAAATATTTTCAAACAATGCCTTTAAAGTCCCCTTTGGGGATTTAGGGGCTACTAACCAAAAAAAACAATGAAAACCTTTCAAACACTCCTCGTAGAAGTAGCTAAAACACCAGAAAATGAGGCTATTTTAGAGAAAATCCGCAAAAAAGAGCTATTTCCAGCAGAAAATCTGCATAGTTTCAAAGGGAATAAAGAGGTATATTTTACGTCTGAAACCACAAATTTCGGCTTGGCAATTTCTACCCAAAAAATGCTTTTGCGTGCCTTAGAAAGAGAAAAAAAGGGTTTGTCAGCAGAAGAAATAGACTTATACATAAGCTCTGAAATAATGTATTTGCCTATCATTATTGCAAAGTATTTGGTCAGTACCAAAGAAGAAAAAGAAACCTACACCAAAGAAATTGAAGCACTTACAAAAGTGCCATTTCAGGCAATACATTTGAGTTTTGTAGGCACAGCAAAAGGACAAACCGCCTTCAAAAAAACAGTAACAAAAATGAAAATAGCTAAAAACAGTAAAAAATAATATGAAAACACGAATTTTAACATTGGGGATTGCGGTTTTTTGCGCCTTGTTGTGGGTGCTTTTCGTATATTGTTGTATTGCGTTTACGCATTGGCAACCAAACCCCGCTATTTGGGCGGAACAAACGAGGGGTACAATGGTGTTTTTGGGCTTTTTTGTCGCAGTATTGCTTTCTGCTTTTATTTCTGCTTCATTGCTTGACACAGAACAAAAACAAAAATAGAATTATGGAACAAGATAAAAGAGAATGTTTTATTATGGCTTGCGTGGGCGGCAAAGGCGTGGGGAAAACATATACCACACGCAAAGAAATAGCTAACGCCGTAGCAAATGGACGCAAAGTATTACTTTTTGATGCATCACTAGACCCAGAACTCACCAACTACAAACCATTGCGTTTGGAGGATATAGGTGCGTTTATGAAGCAAAAAACGCCTGAAATAAGGCGTATTTTGGGCGTGGATAAGTTTGGGCAAGAACTTAGCGCAGAAGGAAAGCTCACAATGTTAAAAGACATTTTGAGTGTGTTTCGTGGTGGTATTTTGGTAATAGAAGATTTTAATAATTATGCCGTACAAGTCAATCATATTCCAGAGTTGATAGGGATTATTACGACCAACAGGCACAAAAATCTAGACATTATCTTCCATTTTCAAAGTCTTAAAGCCTTAGATACGAGAATGTTCCAAAACGTCAAATGGGTACGTTTGCACAAGGATTTGGAAAACCCTGATACAATGAAAGACCGTTTAAGCGACAAATACGAGGTTTTCAAAATTGCGAGTATCATTGTTGATACAGAATTTAGAAAAGATACGCC
>JAYVGJ010000254.1:0-2121 GCA_043772375.1 Raineyaceae bacterium
GTTTGATAGACAAACATAACCTTCAATTGATGCTTGTTTTCTGTAATACAAAACGTTCTGTTGATGAATTGACAGGTGAATTACAAGAACTAGGACACAATGCAGAGGCTTTGCACGGTGATTTGAACCAAAACCAACGTAACAACGTGATGCGTAAGTTCAAAACTGGTAACACAAATATTTTGGTAGCAACAGACGTAGCTGCTCGTGGTATTGATGTTGATGATGTTGATGCAGTATTTAATTTTGATATTCCTTTGGACGAAGAGGCTTACGTTCACCGTATTGGTCGTACTGGTCGTGCTGGAAAAAGTGGTATGGCATTCAGTTTTGCAGGTGGTGGACGTGATATGTATCATTTGAAAGATATTCAGAGATATACAAAAGCTGAAATCACAAAAGGGCTTGTTCCTACTTTGGAAGACATTACTAACAGTCGTCAGGCGAAAACAATGGACAAAATCAAGCAAACTATTGAAGCTGGTGGTCTTGAAATCTATGATAAAATGATAGATAAATTGTCTGCTACGGATATGGACGCTATGAAAATCATTGCGGCACTTCTTAAAATGTCAGCTGGTGATACAAATACGAAGTTTAATGATGTTGATTTCTCTTCAACTACTTCATTCAAAGAAAGAACCTCATCTAATTCTTTTAAAGATAGAAATGATAGAAGTTCTGATAGAGGTTTTAACTCTGACAGAAATTCAGATAGAAACGACAGAGGTTCTTTTGGAAACAACCGCAACGACCGTGATAAGAAAACTTATGACAGAAGTTCAAATAATTCTGATAGAAAAACAGACCGCACTAGCAATGGTGGCGAGAAGCGTACTAGAACAAGAAATACTGATATGACACGTTTGTTTTTCAATATTGGTCGTTTGCAACGTGTAAGCCCTGGCGACATTTTGGGAGCAATCACGGGTGAAGTTGGTATAAAAGGCAGTGATATTGGAAATATTGATATTTTTGACAAATATTCTTTCGTAGAAGTGAATCCAAAAGATGCACAGAAAGTAGTTGAAGTGATGTCAACTAATTCTATCAAAGGAAAATCTGTTAATGTTGAATTTGCTGACAAAGGCGAAAGAAACAACTAATTAAGTTGTGAGTTATGAGTTGTGAGTTAATACAAGTTTTTCACAACTGAAATATAGAAAATCCCTCTAAAATTTATTTTTTGGAGGGATTTTTTTTGTATATTTGAGACTATAAAGAATTTAAAAGTTGTATTTAAAAAGTCCCCTTGCGCTACGCTTGGGATTTAGGGGCTATATAATGGAAAAAACAAAATATGATAGTATTTTTAAGAGATTAGTTAAAAACGTCTTTTTTAAAGTATTGAATACGGAAATTGATGGAAAAATAACTGATTATGAAGATATTATCTCACAACCAGTTGAATTACCAAAAACACTAGACAGAAAAGCTGATTTCGTTTTTTTAGTAGAAAAAAAGGAAAAACAAAGCATTTTTCAGTTAGAAATTCAAGCAGATAACGACAAAAATATGTCTAATAGAATGCTTACGTATTTGGCACTTCTCAATGAATTTTATAACACAAAAGAGAAAGGAAAACGTAAGCCTTTTATGCCAATTAGGCAAGCAGTGCTATATTTGGGTAATTTGAAGCGGGATAAAAAACTCAAAAGTAAGATGATTTTTGAGCGAAATTTTGGTGATACACTCCACAAATACAAAATTATCAACATTTCCGAGATTTCGTTTGAAGAATTTTTGAAAGATAAAGAAACATTGGTATTTGCTATTTTAGGGAACTTTAATAGCCTTGATGCGGTTTCTGTGATAGATAAAATTGTTGAAATTAGCTTAAAATTCTTTGAAAATATCACAGAACGTAATGAGTTTTTAGCAGACTTGGTAACACTTGCCACTTTGCGCCAACTCTCAACAGTCGTAAAAGACACCATACAACAAAACCCTAAAATTATGGCACATAACATTGATTTTACTAAAACACTCCTTTATGTAGAAGGAAAACTGGAAGGAAAACTGGAAGGAAAACTGGAAGGAAAACTGGATACAGGACGAAATATGCTTATCAAAGGTTATACTATATTCCAAGTGCAAGACGTTACTGGGCTTACTTTTGAG
>JAYVGJ010000255.1:0-15130 GCA_043772375.1 Raineyaceae bacterium
TATTTATTATTCGCTATAAATATCTCGCCCCGCTGGGGCTGAATACAAAACAACAATTTAAGAAAATCAGGTTTCCGTATAAATCTTAGTAGAACCATTTAAAATTAAAGTTGATTAATTTCCTCTATTGAAAGCCCAGTTGCTTGCGTTATTATAGAAATATCTAGTCCTTGCTGTTTTAAGATTTTTGCTGTTTCTTTCTTGCCCTCTTTGATTCCTTTTTCCATTCCTTCTTCCATTCCTTTTTCCATTCCTTTTTCCATTCCTTCCTTTATTCCAAGCCTTATACCTTGTTTTCTGCCTATTTCTATGCCATCCTTGATACCCGTTTCTACTACATTTTTGAAATCTCTTGTAGCTTTTACGCTTTTTTGATAGTCTTCACGTTCTTTTGGCGTGTATTTAGCAATTTCTGCCTTTTCAAAGAATTGAGAAAATATTTTTTCTTTGATTTTTGCAGGAATTTTATCCAAAATATACAAATTATTCAATACATAAAGCCATTTGTCTAGATACGTTACAAGTTCCTTCTCTTTTTTAATGAATTTAGGCATTTCAAGGTAAATGAAGCGCAATTTGTCTGTAAAAACTTTTTGTGTATTCATATTAAACAAACGGACATCATTCATAAATAAATCAGGATATTCGTCGTCAAATACAAAATCCATAATGGAAATAGTATAAACCGCATTTAATTTAAAATTCCACTCGCCCAAAATTGCCTGCTCTTGTATGGGAAATGTGGCATAATATAGACTTCTATCCCTAAAAAACTCTTGTTTTGCTTTTTGAAGTTCTACAATAAATTTTTCTCCTTTTTCATTCTCACAATAAAGGTCAAAAATAGCTTTCCTGTCTTCTTTTGATGCACCCAAATGCTCATTTTGAAGAAAACTAAGTTTGGTTATTTTGCCCTTATCAGGGATAATAGCACCCAAAAAGTCCATTAAAATCTCCTTAGAACTTTCCTCTCCAAAAAGTTTTTTGAAACCAAAATCAGTAAACGGATTAACATAACGCTCTTTCATTCAAGTAGTATTTAGTTTTTTGTAAAAATACTACTTTTTTGACAATTAACACAACAATAAACTAATTTTTTATATCTTTGCGCACTAAAATTATCTCAACCAAAAAAATATGACTTCCTACATTCAGCAAGCTATAAATGACGGCTTAATTTCTTTTGATAACAGCAAAAGAATAAATTATCTTATCCAAAATAAAAGCTACAGCTACACAGACCCAGAGGAGAAAGTGAGATGTACGGCACTTGTGGAACTTATTTATGAATATGGCTACAAATCTGAAAATATAGATTTTGAGGTGCGAGCAAAACAAGGTAGTAGTGGCAAAACAAGTGCTGATATTGTTATTTATTTTCCCAATGAAATACCAAAAAAGCCTTTTTTGGTCATTGAACTGAAAGCCGCAGGGAGCAAAGACAAAGAAGATGATGTACGCAAACAAGCTCGTAGTTATGCACGCTCTGAAGAAATTAGTACCCAATATTTTGCCTACAAAATTGGTGATAATCCTTTTAAGGCATTCAAAATCAATGGGAAAGATACAGAAATAAAAATTCCTTACGAATACAACAAAAATACTATTTATGCTTATGTAGTTGAAGGTCAGCCAACAGACGAAAAAACAGCCCATTATATTAATATTGAGCGTTCCACACCTCACGACCTAAAACGCATTTTTTCACTTTGCCACAACATTATCTGGCAAAGTGGAGAAAAAAATAAACAAAAATCATTAGACGAATTTAATAAAATTCTCTTCCTCAAAATGTATGATGAAATTGAAAGAGAAAAAAATGAAATTCATCTGGAAAAATATCTCTTTCAAACCAATGTTTTAGAAACAAAAAACCAACTCAAAGACCGTATAGAGAAGGTTTTCCAAGAAGCAACAAAGAATAGAAAAGTGGATACGCTTCTAAAACCTATTGATTTGGACGCTACCCAAATTTATGATATTATAGAACAATTACAAAAATGGAGTTTACTCGCAACTGACAAAGACCCAAAAGGTTTGGCGTTTGAAACCTTCGTGGAAAACTATATGAAAGGGGATTTTGGACAATATTTTACCCCTAGAAATATTGTAGAATTTATGGTAAATATCTCGCCTGTGGCGTGGGATAGCAATTTTAATAGCAGTTCTAAGTTTTTAGACCCTTGTTGTGGAAGTGGCTCGTTTATTACGCAAGTTATCAGCAGTTTTAAACAAAGATATAAAAACGTTAGTAATCAGCTCAAATTCACTAATGAATCCGTTTTTGGGTCTGAAATTAGTGCAGATATTTCTGTGAGTGCTAAAATAAATTTTGCCCTACACGACAACGGACACGACAATGTCAAAACAGCCAACGGCTTAAATCTCAAGCATTTTGAGTGGGGAAGTACACCCTTTGACCTTATTCTCACTAATCCGCCTTTTGGTGGCGAGCCTGTGGAAAATAAAAGTAAGGAAACAAGCAAAGATGCCAATAATCTAAGCCGTTTTTATGATTATGAGGAGTTTGAAATTACACGAAAACGCTTTGATGAAATTGATATTATCAGAAAAAAAGTAGCTGATGTAATCAAACATTCTGATAGCATAAGACCTGAATACATCTTTTTAGAACTTTTTGCAAAAGCACTCAAAGAGGGTGGAATTGCGCAAATAGTTGTGCCTGATGGCTTGCTTACCAACTCGTCTATACAAGATGTACGTGATTTTATGCTGGAAAAATTCAAATTGTTGGCGGTTATCTCGCTTCCTCAATATGCGTTCTCGCACTATGGCGCAGGTGTGAAAGCCTCTATTTTGGTGCTTAAAAAACTATCCAACACAAAAACATTACAAATCAAAACAACCAAAAGAAAGTATTTGGAGATTTCTGTAAAACAACACGAAAACCAGCTTTTAAATCTTGAAGCAGAAAAAGCAAACCTTGCTAATACATATGAGCATATCAGCAAAATAAATGATGAGTTTGCAGAACAAAAACGAGTTATCATTGAAAGCATTCCGCAAAATGACGGTGCTAAAAAACACCTTCAAATGCTAGAAAAAGAAACAAAAGAGAAAATAAAAACCATTACAGAAACGGCTAATTTCAAGGATTGGAAAAAAGAACAAGAAAACGAAATTAACCAGAAAATAGCTGACCTCAAAGAAATCATTTATATAATGGCACAAGCTGATTTTACGAAGTTTGAGCCTGATTTGCAACACCCTATTTTTATGGCTATTGCAGAACAAATTGGGTATGATGCCACAGGAAGAGAAACCAACCAAAATGATTTAACAGACATTACACCAGAACTTATTAAGTTTTTGCAAGCAGAGCAAAAGGGGCAAGAAAAGGCTTTTCTCTAAGCCCTGCTACCAATAAAAACAAAATGTTTTTAATTGAGAGTGGGGCGTTGGAAGGGAGAATTGATGTGCATTTTTATAAACCAGAATTTTTTGAATTAGAAAATAGAATAAAAAAATTAGGTATTGAATTTTCTAATTTGAAGAAATTAAGCAAAAAGATATTTTCAGGAGTTACGCCATTAAGTGGCGGTGATGCTTATACAGACAAAGAAAATGGAATTATGTTTGTGCGTAGTGGTGATTACTCAGACCAGAATGAAATTGCTTTTGAGGATTTGATTTACCTCAAAAAAGAAGTTCACAAGCAGAAAATGAA
Organism: Raineyaceae bacterium; assembly: GCA_043772375.1. Classification (GTDB taxonomy): domain Bacteria; phylum Bacteroidota; class Bacteroidia; order Cytophagales; family Thermonemataceae; genus JANYGM01. Next base: position 3,689 of record JAYVGJ010000255.1, read on the forward strand.
GCACTCACAACTACAAAAAAATGATATATTGATTGCTATTGTTGGAGCAACTATTGGAAAAGTTGGCGTTTATAAATTTGATTTTGAGGCAAATATAAATCAAGCTATTTGTGCTGTTAGATTAAAAGAAAATACTAATCCTGATTTTGTTCATTGTTTTTTATTGACAAATGTAGGGCAAAAATTCTTAGATAGAATAAAAAGACCTGTTGCGAGAGCAAACATAAATCTTGATGAAATTGGTAGTTTGCAAATTCCTATTTTACCACTTGCCACGCAATCCGCAATAGTAGCCATTTTTCAAACGGCTTACGAGAGCAAAAAAGCTAAAGAAACAGAAGCAAAAGAGCTTTTGGCAAGCATAGATGCGTATTTATTGGAGATGCTGGGCATAGTTTTACCTCAAAAAGTAAAAACTCCTAAAACTTTCTTTGTAAACTTCTCACAAGTGCAAGGAAATAGGTTTGACCCTTTTTACCACAAAACAGAGTTTAAGGCATTAGAAAAGAGTTTGCAAAATGGAAAATATGAAGTTGTGAAACTTGGTAATTATTTGCAAAACATTTCTTATGGCGCATCTGTAAAAAATGAATATGTTGATGATACGCAAGGAGGAATACCTTTTTTACGTATTTCTGATTTAAAACGTAATCAAATAAATGTAAAAGAAATTGTTTATTTATCTTCTACAATGCGTAAAGAGTTAGGAAATTGCTTTGTTCAGGAAAATGATTTTTTGATTAGCAGAAGTGGAACAACAGGAGTAGTTGCAATGGTAGATAAATCTGTTGATGGTTTTGCTTATGGTTCTTTTATGATAAAATTTGTGTTGAAAGAAAATGCACCAATTAACAAAAATTTCCTTTCTTACTACCTGAATAGTGAAATTATGCAGATAATAGTAGAAAGAAATAGAATAGGAGCAATTCAAGGGAATATTACCATTCCCACCATTAGAAATTTTGAAATCCCTCTTCCGCCTCTTTCCGTTCAGGAGGAGATAGCGTTGTATATTTCTGGTATTCGTAGCAGGGCAAAAGCCTTAGGAGAAGAAGCCAAAAACGAGATAGAAAAGGCAAAACTTTTGGTAGAAGAAATGATTTTAGGGTAAGCAAAACTTCCCAAAAGTTGAAAAACTTTCGGAAAGTTAAACAAACAAAAAAGCCTTTCCAAACTTTGGAAAGGCTTTTTTGTCATTAATACAAAATAGAAATAGAACCTTTGTATTTTTTCTGATTATAATCTAAATAATAGTAGTACAAACCAGCAGGAAAGTTTTTTGCTTCCCATTTAAAATCTCTGTCTGTGGTTTCGTAGATGCGTTTGCCCCAGCGGTTATAGACTGTAAACTTACGAAAATTATAAATGCAATTATCTTTTGGAAGATTATCTAAGGCATAATAAGCGTTTTTGGCATCTCCATTGGGCGTGAACACATTATAAGGCGTGAAAGCGTCAATATTCACTTCTGCATCTTTTATTCTTATCTTGACTTCCGTACTATCACGCAAGGAAAGGCAACCCACACCGCCAATATTTTCTTTTAATACAAACTTAAATTTAAGTGTGTCTGATTGTCCATTGGTGGTGATACTACTACAATTAGCCTTTATTTTGAATTGTGCTGTAGCAACTCCTTTGCCTGCCACACTTGTAAATGTTGCACCATAAGGAACAAAATCAAAGCCTAAACCTTCCGCAGAAAAGCTAATACTATCATTATCAACGTCTATTCCGCTGAAATCAATAAGCAAGCTATCTCCAACCAAAACATCACCAATAAGAGTTGTGGCATTAAAATTAGTAGAATTACGCACAATGCTCAATTTAGGTTTTGTATTATTTTTGCCTTTTACGTTAAGCACAACCCGTTGTTTTGCTATTCCGACATTTGGGCAACCATTATCACGTATTTCCACATCAAAAATAAAGCGGGCAGTTGGGCTAGTATTTGCTTTGCACTTATTCCAGCAAACAGTAACATTAGTAGAAATGCCAGACGCACCCAGATTTACGGTATTTGCACTAATTGTATAATCTGCAACCGTAAAACTCTCGCTACCCGCAACGGGAATGAGTTTTATTTGGCTAATAACATCATTAGGAGAATCTTGAATATTTAAAGAAAAACAAGGGGAGTCGTTTGCTTGCAAATTAATAATCATATCATTACCAACGACATACGGCTGATTTTGTGGTGTATTTAGTGTGAGTGTTGGAGAAGAGTTAAAAGGACAAAGTTTCACCAAAAACTGAAAATCTCTTCTGATTTCACCTATTTTTACACCTGCTCTAAATTCCTCACATTTTACAGAAAAAACAAAAAGCCCAGTACTTTTAGGATTAACCGTAAGCACGCCTGTGCTTGCATTGATGGTGAGTTGTCCGCCTGCTACATTGCTCAAAATGGGTGAAGTAGCACTATAACCAGTCAGAAAATTAACAGTAGGTACGAAACTAGAATAGCTTGTGGGGGGTATCAGTTGGCTACCATCAGGCGCATTCCCTTCAAAAGGTTTGGGTGTGGTACGTGAGGCAATAGTAGCATCAAAAGGCGTAGTGAGTGAATACACAAGCACATCTCCGTCTGCATCTGTTCCGCCAAAATTTACGCTAACAGACTGATTAACACAAAGATAATCACCAGGAGGAATGCCTAAGTTTGGCGCACTATTGCGGAAAATAACATTGTTTCTTCTTGTAGCAGGAAATTCTGAATAAAAAGCGTTAGAGGCTTCTCCTGGGCTACTTATGTTGGTAATAACATTATTTCTGCAACACCTTTCCCAAACCATAAAATACCCTGCTGAAGAGGTATAGGTGGCAGGATTTAGTTGCACCTCTCTACTATACACAATAATACGAGTAGAAAGTGAGCCAGTTTGGCAGACATCACCCAAATAAGCAATATTTTGCTGATTTTCTTTTGTAAGTGTAAAGTAATCAACTCTTTGGCGAGTACCTTTATCATAAATGCCTACATTGATACTTTGGTCTTCTGCTGCGGGCGTACCATTGATATTATCAAAATAAAGATTTAAGATAATTTTGTAGCTTTCTCCCACACCACCAGCAAGGTACACAAGGCGCACTTCACCGCCTACAATATGTGTTGCTTGACTCGTAATGGAGAAAAACAACAAAAACAGGAATAGTAATTTTAGGGTTTTCATTTTTTTATTGATGTTGTTATAGTATTTAGTTTCATTATTCTTATCAAAAACCAAACCAAACTAGGGCTTCTTCATCAGAATTTCAATACAAAATAGAAATAGAGCCTTTATATTGTTTCTGATTATAATCTAAATAATAGTAATACAAACCAGCAGGGGAATTTTTTGCTTCCCACTTAAAATTTTTGTCTGTAGTTTCGTAGATGCGTTTTCCCCAGCGGTTATAAACCGTAAAATTACGAAAATTATAAATGCAATTATCTTTTGGAAGATTATCTAAGGCATAATAAGCATTTTTGGCATCTTCGTTTGGTGTGAAAACATTATATGGTGTGAAAGTGGATAAATCAACTTCTGCATCTTTTATTATGATATTGATTTCTATGCTATCACGCAACACTTGGCAATCACCACCACTTTCTTTTAATATAAATTTGAATTGTAATGTGTCAGAGTGTCCATTAGTATTGACATTATTACAATTAGGTTTTATTTTGAATTGTGCTGTGGCTCTTCCTTTGCCTGATATACTTGTAAATGTTGCTCCAACTCCTCCAAAATCAACATCTAAATCATTTGCGGAAAAACGAATGCTATCATTATCAATATCTATTCCGCTTAAATCAATAAACAAATCTTCTCCTATCAAAACATCACCAATGAGTGTTGTAGTATTAAAACTAGGAGAACTACCAATGATATTGATTTTGGGCTTTGTGTTAATTTTGCCTTTTACATTAAGCACAACACGCTGTTTGGCTATTCCGACATTTGGGCAACCACCATCACGTATTTCTACATCAAAAACAAAACGTGCAGTTGTGCTAGTATTTACTTTGCATTTATTCCAGCAAATAGTAACATTATTAGAAATACCAGAAGTCCCAAGATTTATATTATTAGCACTAATAGTATAATCAGCAGCAGTAAAATTTTCACTCCCTATTGCAGGAATAAGTTTTATTTGACTAATAATTTCGTTAGGGGTATCTTTAATATTCAGAGAAAAGCATAAAGGGTCGTTTGCCTCTACATCAATAACCATTTCATTACCAACAATATAGGGCTGATTTTGTGGTGTATTTAGTGTAAGTGTTGGTAAAGAATTACTAGGGCAAACTTTCACCAAAAACTGATAATCTCTTCTAACCTCACCTATTTTTACACCTGCTCTAAATTCTTCACATTTGACAGAAAAAACAAAAAGCCCTGCCTCATTAGGTGTAACAGTAAGTACACCTGTGCTTGCATCAATGGTGAGTTCTCCGCCTGCTACATTGCTCAAGATAGCCGCAGTAGCACTGTATCCTGGCAAAAAATTAACAGTAGGGACAACATTATAATAATAATTGGCTGGAATATTTTGTCCATCAAAAGGTCTTGCATTACCTGGTGAGGCAACAGTAGCATCAAAAGGTGTGGTGAGTGAATATACAAGTGCATCTCCATCTGCATCTGTACCACCAAAATTGATGCTAACAGGATTGTTAATACAAAGATAATCTCCAGGTGGCACCCCTAAGTTTGGCGTACTATTACGAAAAATAACCCCGTTTCTTCTTATGGGAGGAAACTCCGCATAAAAAGTATTAGACATTTCATCAGGAACATATATATTCGTAATATCATTAGTTCTACAACATCTTTCCCAAACCATAATATACCCTCCTAAAGACCTATAAATATCAGGATTTAGGCTTACTTCTCTGGTATAGACAATAATACCAGTAGAAAGTGAGCCTGTTTGACAAGCACCACTAGCATAGGGAACATTCTGTACTTGAAGGTCTCTTGTAAGTTTAAAGTTGCCTACTCTTTGGTGACTAATTTTATTATAAACACCAACATTAATATCTTTGTCTACTGCTGCTGGTACACCCTTGAGGTTATCAAAATAAAGATTTAGAATAATTTTGTAGTTGTCTCCTACACCAAGATACACAAGGCGTACTTCACCCCCTACAATGTGCCTAGCGTGGCTTTTAATAGAGAAAAATAATATAAAAAGTAAAAGAAATTTTAGGGTTTTCATTGCTTATTTTTGGTGCATAATTGATGTGTTTGGGATATGGCAAAATGTCATTAAAAACCAAACCAAACTAGGGCTTCTTCATCAGAATTTTGTACTTTAATGTCTATATTGCTTAAAGATTTGGCAGCACTCATCAAATATTGTATGCCCAGCTTTGCGGCTATGCTACGTGAGGGCAATACTGCTACATGCAACTCTGTATTCACCTCTTTTTTGAGACGTGGAAGCCATTTTATGACAAACCAAGCCCTAGATTCTATGCTTGCTCTGCCCATTGTGCGTTGGTCTATGATGATGTTTTTACTTTGTTTTTTGATTACTTCTTCCAAAAGAACTTCCCAACATTCTTTATAATCTTCCTTTGCAATGTCGTTGATAAGCCTAATAGTAATAAGTTCGTATTTGGGATTATGCAAAATTTGCACAAAACTACGCTCGTAAAGCATTTCTATAACATTTTCAGAATTATTCTGACTATTGTTTTTTTGATAATTATTGAGGTGGTCGTCTTCGTCGTCAAAATTATTGTTCATAAATTTATTTGTCTAAATGATTTTAAATAAGCTATTGTAAATTTAAAAGCAATATACAAATATTTTTAGTTTTTTTGATATAAAAAATATTTTTTTCTAATAATTTTATATTTTTCCAAATCCTTCTCCCAACTTTTTTTGATTTCTTTTGCTGATTTTCCTGCTATTATCTGCAAACGCAAGGCACTAGAGCCTGCCAATTTGTCAAAAAAACTATTAAAAAAAGTATTTTGTTTTGTATCTTTTTGATTTCTTTTCTGATAAAAATCTATTAAATAATCCAAATCAATGCCTTGTGTTTGAATATCAATATTTATATTTCTCAAATCAATTCCAAAACATTCTTTATTTTCAAAAAGTGGCGTTTTTGCCATTCCTATTATGCTTTTTGGAACAAAAGAAAAATCTCCAAAAACCTTATCAGGATAGCCAATTAGCTCAAAAGGCGTTTCTGTGCCACGCCCCACGCTCATTATTGTCCCTTCAAACAAACACAAACTAGCATACAATTTTACTGCCCTAAAACTTCTCAAATTGGGAGAAGGTGGCACTTTACTCATAAAAAATGGGATACTGTTGTAGGTATTTTCATTCTCAACTTTATTATTTTTATCTTTCATAAAACAATCAAAGTCAATGTATTTAATCACATTTAAATCACATTGAATACCGTTTTTGAGCCATTTTTCACCGTTTATCATTTGAGCAAGTTCTGCCACAGTCAAACCGTGCAAAATGGGGATTTCGTGCATTCCCACAAAAGAAGTAAATTTTTTGTCCAAAATGCAACCATCAACTATCTCATTAGGTATATTATTAGGGTTTGGACGGTCTAAAACCAACATTTTTTTCTGATTTTCTGCGCAAGCCTCCATCACGTAGTGCATTGTGCTTATATATGTGTAGAAACGTGCGCCAACATCTTGAATATCAAAAATAACCACATCAATACATTTTAATTGCTCATTTGTAGGTTTTTTGTTGTTGCCATAAAGCGAGATAATAGGTAAATTTGTCTTGGTATCAATACCATTTTTTACCGCTTCTCCTGCGTCTGCTGTACCTCTAAAACCGTGTTCAGGTGCAAAAATAGTCTTAATATTCACTTTTTTCTCCAACAAAAAATCCACTAAATGTTGCTCACCTTTAATAAGTGAAGTATGATTGACGACAAGTGCTACATTTTTATCTTTCAAAAGTGGCATATAAAGCTCCAAACGCTCATTTCCGAGCTGAAATTTGCAAGGAGTTGTTGCTACTTTTGGGTTTATAATACTATCAGTTTTAGTTTTTCCTGATGTTTTTTGCGTTGTATTTTTATTGTTATTATTGATATTTTTCTGACAACTTGCGCAGAAAAAAAGCGTGAATAAAAGTAGGAGGAAAGGTTTTTTCATACAAGTATTAAAAGGGTAATTCATCTTCAAGGATTGATAATAAAGGGTTTATTTGTGTTATTTCTTCTATTTCCTTTGAAAAATTTTCTATTTGTGTTTTGTCCAAATATAACCAACGCAGTTTTTTTAGGTTTCCTATTTCTTTTGGAAGATTTTTCAGAGGATTTTCAGATAAAAGTAATTCCTCTAATTTTTCAAATTTAGAGCAATTTATTTTTAGGTTTTCTATTTTATTTGTGCTTATATCCAGAAAAATCAAAGAACTAAGGTTTTCTATTTCATTAGGAAAAGCTATAAACTGGTTGTTGTGCAAATTTAATTTCTCTAGTTTTTGTAGTTTTTTGATTTGTGGTGGAAGTTGTTGTAATACATTTTCTTGCAAATTAAGACTTATTAAGCTATCTAAATTTCCAATTTCTTTGGGTAATCCTTCCAGTTTATTCCCCATTAAAGATAGAAATTCTAAATTATCCAAATTTCCAATTTCTTTGGGTATTTTTTTTATGTATGTATGACAGGCAGACAAATCTACCAATTTTTTAAGTTTTCCAATTTCTTTGGGTAAGTTTTCTAGTAAACCAAACGAAAAATTGCCTTCTATTGCATTTTGAAATACTCTTATTCCCTTAGGGATTTGTTTTATTTTCTTATCTGTTAGAAATATTTCTGTTCTTTCTGACAACAAAAATACTGGATTTTGTTGCCAACCATTCTTATCTGCAAGAAAAATAGCATACATATTCTGATACTCTTCTACCAAACACCCAAAATAAACCTCAAACTCACTTTTATAATTTTGTGCAACTTGCAAACCCAGCATTACATTTTCAGAAATGCCACTTTTGAGGAGATTAAGCAGGTTTTCAAATTCTTTGGTCATAGTTTTTTGGTTGATATTATTCACAAAAATAGGAATAATACTTTTATAAAATGAAAAAACCTTCTAAAAAATTCACTTAGAAGGTTTTATTAGTTTTGGTTTTGTTATTTTTATTTATCTGCTACGAGAAAAGCGTCCAATTTTTCTAGTGCTTTTGTCCATAATTTTGTTTCCATACTTTTTTTGAAAAAACCAAAATGTCCAATTGTTTTTTCATTGATGTCTGTGGGCTGAATTTTAGTAAAATTAATGCCAAAGGCACTTTTGACGTTATTCCAAAAAGAAGGAATAGATTTTTTGTTAGAAATATAGTCGTCTGTTGCCCAAAAAATATGAATAGGAAAGGGCATATTTTCAAAAGCACCTTTCTGAATGCTTGTTCCGTAAAATTTCCTATTGAAAAAATAATCAGGTTTCATACACCAATCTCTCCAAGGCAAGACAACATTTTTTGGTAAATCTTCCATATAAGTAAATTTTTTTGCTTTCAAATATCCTGTAAATAAGATGCTTAAAGGTGTAAAAACAAAGAAAAAATAGGCGGATTTAATCCTATCAAATAACGGCATATGTGCTAAATAACCAGTTGAAACAGCAAACCCCACCATTCCCTTAATGCCATCAAGATTGTTCATAAAACCCGCTTGTTGTCCACCAACACTATGTGCAAAAAGTAAAAACGGCAAATCTGGAAATCTCTTTGTGAGGTAATCTTTGATAGCGGGCATATCTTTTGTGCCATAATCTAGAAAATGATAATCACATTTTGCTAGATTTTCTGGTGCAGATTCCCCACTTCCTCTATAATCCCAAAGACAACAAAGATAGTTTTGAGTTGCCAAATACTCCAAAAAAGGAAGATAAAACTCCTTTTTAGTTGCTGTACCACCATTAAATTGCACAATGGCTTTAGGATTTTCAGGAATAATTAAAAGCCCTTTTAGAACAATCCCATCAGCGCAAACTACGGAAAACTTTTCTTTTTCTATCATAAAATTAAGGTTAAAATGTTTTTTGTTATTAAATTTATACTATCCGTTCAGTATGTAAAATCAAAAAATAAATTTTATAATTTATCCACAGTTCTTTTTAATGCCTTTTTGAGATAGGTTGTATCTCTATAAAGTTGCATTAAGACAATTGAGCCTTCAATATCTGCAATAATCTGCACTACTACATCATTTATATTGTTTTCTTGCAGTTGATTTTCAAAAATTTTATTAAACGCATTTTCCCAAAGTACAAAAAAGCGACGAATTTCTGCTAAAAAGGTATCTTCTACGTTAGCGGTTTCTAATATTGTATTAGCAAAAAAACAACCTCCAATATCATCTGTAAATGCTTTAAACGTGATTTCTGCCATTTTTAATAATCTTTCTTTCTGAGGAATTTTTTCGTCATAAGCAATGCTAAATACTTTGGATTCAAACCAGTTAGTAGTTGCTTCTAAGGCTTTGAGCATTACTTCTTCTTTGCTTGCAAAATGATGATAAAAAATGCCTTTTGTAAGTCCTGTTTCCTTTGCCAAATCATTCATATTGGTTCTATAATATCCTTTTTTTCTGAAAACCTTAATACTATTTTTGATGATTTCTGCTGGTGTAGTTTTGTGTAAAGGCATTTTAAGAAATATCTAATGTTTATACTATATGATTGGTATGCAAAAATACGTAAAAAAATGAAATAAAAAAATAATTATCAGTATTAATCAAGTAATGCTAAACAATGGTCTAGCTACAAAGTCTGATGTAAAAAGCATTACATCTTTAACACTATCATCAAAGTATTTTACACCTACATAATCCCATAAAAACTTAAAAAAGTACAATTTTATGAAATAAATTGTACTTTTTTGTGATAAAATTCTTGTCGTTCTACTTTTTATAAGAAAAAAGGGTAACTTTGCACTTTATTTTGTTCCACGAAAAAAAGTACAATGGAAAATATTATAAGTAATTTGTCTGTTTGGGGAGTAATAGCAATGCTTTTTACTGCGTTTAGAGTGAGTATGACTATATTTCAGGCAGCAACATTTGATAGGGGTTTGCGTGTAGGTAAGATTATCTTACATAAATTTAGGTTGTTTTTTGCAGTTGAATATAAGTCTTTGATTGCCTTGATAATAAGTATTTCTGTATTGTTTTTTGTAACAAATGGTACAAATAGTATGAATGCCACGCTTAGTAGCACTTTGACGGGTGTTTTTTGGCTTTTTATCTTGCTGATGGGTGCATCTTTGGGGCTTGCAATGTATTTGGAAGAACTTATGAGCAAAATACAAGAATCTTCACGAATACAAAAAATATTATATGTCGTCTTTTGTACTAATATGCCTATTAGTGTTGGCACTATTTTGCTAGGAATAAGTAGTAATATCTTGCTTTTTTGGCATTATGGAGATTTATTTGCAAGCAACGACACACTAATAATGGCTTTTTTGTCTGTAATGATGGTGGCTTTTTCACTTGTACAAATCTCGTACAAACTCTGGAAACACAGCACACAATATGCGCCAATGCCGTATCAAAATCTTCTTATTTCACACGAAAGAACAGATATTTTACTCGCTACCCTAATGAGTATTGTTGTTTTGAGTGCAAATATTCCACAAAATAATATCAAAAATGATATAATCTCCAATGATACACACAGCATTATTTTTGGGCTTTTCTGGGGAGGAATAATACTTTTTTCTTCTTCTCTTATCAAAACTGCAAAAATATTAGGATTTATCCAAACGAATATTTGGCAAAATGTTTCTTTAAAACTTGTTTTAAACGTCTTTTTAGCTTTTTCTGCTTGGGTTTCTGTAAAACATTTCGTGCCTACATTTTGGATAGAAAGCTACAAAGAAATTTCTCATACCACTATCTTTTTTGTGATGATTTTGGGACTAATCACAAGTTTTGTAAATGATTTAAACAATAGTTTTGTCCATCAAATCAGTTCTAAAAACCAAATCATACAACATATTATCAGTATTTTTGCGCTTTTGTTGTCTGTAAGTGCATTTTTGTATGCCTATATGCAGGCGGAACTTTTGGGGGTAATGCTTGTCTTGGTGGCTATGCTTGCCAATTTGCTCACAGAACTAAAACCAATAGCAACTAAAAATAAGTGATTTTTAATGGATACAAAACTTTAATAATCAAATGATTGTGAGTATTCATTGCTAACAATTCTCATAAAAGGTTGTATTCTTGGTTTCGCACCCAAAAATACAACCTTTAATAGAGTTTATGAATAACTCAAAAATGTCTTTGAAAAGTCCCCCTACTTCCTAAGGAGGGGTTAGGAGTGGTTAAAAATAGAATTATTCATAACCTTTAATAGTTTAACCAAACTTTGGTTAGTAGGTTTTTCAAAATGTACTAAGTGTTTTTTGATTTTTATTTATTTTTCCTTATCTTTGCACAAAAATTAGCCT
>JAYVGJ010000256.1:0-9010 GCA_043772375.1 Raineyaceae bacterium
TGGAGTTCACCTACCCCAAAGGGATAGCTGTTCCGTGAGTCATCATACAAACTATTATTGCCAGTTTGTATATGATTCTTTAAGTGTGTCTTCCGTAGACAAAAGAGTGTTTTACTTGGTTTTGTTGTGTTTAATCTTGGTTATCAACCAAACTTCACTAAATCCACAATGCAAAGATAATTCCTTTTTTGTTAAAAACAAATATTTTAGAAAAAAAAATAAACTATTACCCTAAAGAGTAGCAGTTTTAACCAACTAAACATTTAGATAAACCTTAAAAAATAGTCAAATGAATATCAACGAAAAAATCAGAAAAATACGTGAAATGCGTGATTACTCTCAGGAGTATGTGGCAGGAAAGCTGAAAATGACACAAGGTGGCTACAGCAATTTGGAGAAAAATACAGATATTGTGTATTCCAAATTGGAAGAAATAAGCAATATTCTTGAGGTAAATATCATTGATTTGATAACTTATGACGAGAAAAATATTTTATCTAATTACTTAGCCAGCACAGACAAAGAACATCAAGTTATGACAACAGAAATTTTGAAAAGCCAATACGAATTACGGATTTTAGAGAAGGAAAAACAGATTATATTTTTGCAAGATTTATTGAAACAAATTACATTAAAATAAATAACTAAATAACTAAAAAAATGACACACCAACCAAATCAGAATACGAACCAAGCACAAGCCTTATCAAATTTTTATCACGTCAGAGATGAAACCTACAAAAATTCTGACGTTTATAAAATGTTTCAATACCTTGGTTACAAATACCACACAGTAACCAGAAACATAAAAAATGATGCAGAACTTTTGTATAATGTATTGACAAGAGCACCTATTAGCAATATAAGTAATGATGATGATAATAATAGAAATGATTTTTTGTCAATAACATTTTTTACGCGTAGAGCCACAGAACATGTGATTATTGAAAAAACTACCATTGATTGGAACCTGATTCATAGAGTAGTAGAAAAGATAAAACAGAAACACAAACAACGAGTAGATATGTTGCAACGAATAGAAAAAATTCTTAGTACATTAGATATTGCACTCATAACCAAAGAATTACTGAAAGTGATACCTGCAAAATAATAGTGATTTTTTGATTTTTAGTTGTGAATAAACTCAAAACGCTTACATTTAATTGTGTAGGCGTTTTCTTATTTTGTAGGATTTTTTGCGTACATTTGCACACAGAACCCAAAACCGTTACAAAACATTTATCAAAAAATGTCAGAAGATAAAGAAATGTCTTTCATAGACCATTTAGAAGAGCTTAGGTGGCATATTATACGCTCACTTATTGCTGTAGTTTTATTTACCATTGTTGCTTTTATTTTTTCTGATTTTATTTTTAATAAAATCATTTTAGGACCTATTCACGCAGATTTTTGGACGTACCAAACCCTTTGCGAGGTAGGAAAATCAATGGGAACGAAAGGTTTTTGTATCACAAAATTTAATTTGATGCTACAAAATACTGAAATGGGAGGGCAAATTGCTATTCATATCAGTTATTCCATTACTATTGGGATTATTTGCGCTTTTCCTTATATTTTTTGGGAGGTTTGGAAGTTCGTAAAACCTGCTTTGCACCTGCGAGAGGTGGAAGTTACGTCTGGAGCGGTGTTTTTTGTGACATTTTTCTTTATGATTGGTGCGGCTTTTGGGTATTATATTTTAGCTCCGTTTTCCATCAATTTCTTGACAAATTATGTTATTTCTACGGAAATAAAAAATGATATTAGTATTTCTTCTTATGTTTCTACGCTTGTAATGCTTGTTTTGGGTAGTTCTTTGATGTTTCAGATGCCAATGGTGGTTTATTTCTTTGCCAAAATAGGCATTGCCACACCGCTTTTTATGCGTACCTACAGGAGGCATAGCATTGTTACTATTTTGATTATTTCTGCCGTAATCACGCCCGCTGATGTTTTTACGCAACTTTTGGTGGCTTTGCCTTTGTTTGTTTTGTATGAATTAAGTATTTTTGTGGCAGCTTACGTAGAAAAACAACAGAAAAAAATAGCTCTCAAAGAAGCCATATTGGAAAAACAAACAAGTAGTTTAGACCAAATGGAAGATTAAAATAGTTGTACATTGTTTGTCCGTTTCCCCACGTTCCACGTGGGGTTATGATTGTTCAACCCCGTTGGGGTTATTTTTACAAAGAAAACTGTATTAGAAACCCTGAAAGGGTTTAACAATCATAGCCCCATGTGGAACGTGGGGAACGACAAACAAAATTTTATTTGATTTCTGAATTTTCGTCAGCAAGTTTTTTCTTAAAAAAATACAAAATAACCCCAACTACAATCATAGAAATCAATAAAACAGGCAAAGGAAAATTATCTGTTTTTTCCAGATTGGTGGGAATAAGTTGTTGTTTATACGCCACCATCACAAAAAGTGCGGCAGCATTATTGACAAAATGCCCAAAAATTGGATACCACAAATTCCCAGACCACAGATAAAGATAGCCCAAAAGCGCACCAAGCAACATTCGTGGCAAAAATCCAAAAAATTGAAAGTGAATAGCAGAAAAAATAGCTGCTCCCACCCACACACCTACGTGTGCGTTGCGTGTGAGGCGTGTGAGATGCGTTTGGATAAGCCCACGAAAGACAATTTCTTCACCCACCGCAGGAATAACTGCCACCACAAAAAAAGCCAAAAAAAGTTGTGTGTTATTCTCTATTCCTACTAAAAATTCTGTGAGTTGTTGTGCTTTTAGTTCTGCGGTGCGTGCAAAAGCATCAAAACGACCCAAATATAAACCCTGATTAAATTCTACCAAATAAGTTACTAAGGGCGTTAGAAAGAACATCAACACAAAAATCAGCAAAAAAAGCACAGGAAACAGTTTTTTATTTTGGTTCACTTCAAAAATTGATATTCTCTCCACCAAACGCATATAAGCAATCCCACCTAAAATAAAACCTACAAACATACCAATTCCTTGTGCAAAAAGCACGCTATTTCGTGCTATACGCTGATTTTGACTGGCAAAAGGCGCATCAAAAATAGCCGCCATTGCCTTCATATCCAATCCAAAAAAATAATCTATCAACACATACGCCAACGACTGCCCCACAACAAGGCTACCAAAAACAACAAAAATCACTACTACAAGCCCAAACAAAGGCGACAAACGAGAAGGAAAACCAAAAGAAAGATTATTTGACATTGTTTGAGCGAAAGTTAATTGTAGGGGCTGGGCTTGCCCTGCCCAATATGCGTAAGCAACACACACAAGCAAAATGACAAACAAAACCTTCAAAATTTGATATAAAATATACAGAAAAAAGTGTTAAATTTGCGCAAAGATACGCTAAATTTTAATGATTTTAGAAGAGATGGCAAAAATAAGAAATATTGATTTGGGAGATTTTCCCCTTTTGCTTGCGCCTATGGAAGACGTAAGTGATCCGCCTTTTCGTGCAGTTTGCAAAGAAAATGGAGCAGATTTGATGTACACAGAGTTTATTTCGTCTGAAGGACTAATAAGAGATGCTGCAAAAAGTGTTCAAAAACTAGATATTTTTGAATATGAACGCCCTATTGGTATCCAACTTTTTGGCTCTGAAATTGGCGTAATGCGTGAAGCGGCAGAGATTGCCACACAAGCAAACCCTGATTTGATAGACATAAATTATGGTTGTCCTGTCAAACAAGTAGCTTGTAAAGGTGCAGGCGCAGCACTTTTGAGAGATATTCCTAAAATGGTAATGATGACTTCTGAAATTGTGAATTGTACGCATTTGCCCGTTACAGTTAAAACTAGGCTTGGTTGGGACGACGAAACAAAAAACGTAATGGACGTAGCAGAACGCTTGCAAGATATTGGTATTGAGGCACTTACTATTCACGGTAGAACTCGTGTGCAGATGTACAAAGGCAATGCAGATTGGACTCTGATAGGAGAAATCAAGAAAAATCCACGTATCAAAATACCTATTTTTGGAAATGGTGATATTGATAGTCCAGAAAAGGCTTTGGCGTACAAAAATCAGTATAATGTTGATGGCATTATGATTGGGCGTGCTTCTATTGGCTATCCTTGGATTTTCAGAGAGATAAAACATTTTATGAAAACAGGTGAACATTTGCCTGCGCCTACTTTGCAAGAGCGCATAGATGTTTGTACCAAACACGTAGAGTTTTCTATCAAATGGAAAGGCGACAAACTTGGTATTTTAGAGATGAGAAGGCATTATACTAATTATTTCCGCAATTTTGACCACTTCAAAGCCTTTCGTATGCGTCTTGTGGAAGCAGACACCATACAAGAAGTAAGGGGGATTTTGGAGGAAGTAGTAGAGTTTTATAGCAGAGATTTGATAGAGGTTTAACAGAAAATCATTATAATGCAAAACAAACTAAAATATGAATTACAACAATATTTCATTAGAACAGATGAACAAATTGGGCAAAGAGATTTTATCAAAACAGTCCGCTGTTACCTTAGAAGAGGCAAAAGCACAAGTCCTACGACTCAAGCAACAAAGTTCACAAAAATACAAGAAACAAAAATCTTAATTGATTTTATTGAAGAAAATAATTGTTGGTATAACAATCTCAATGAAGACAACTATTTGGCAGAAGGTGCAGAACAAAAAGTATATTTTGTGGAAACAGAAAATGTAGTAATAAAGGTAAATACAGGCATTTTTTATGAATTTTGGGAAGATTATTTTGATAGTCTGTTGCTACATAATTTCTTTTTCCCTACAACGAAATATACTTTTTTAGGTTTTCTAATGCGAGAAAATAACTTGTGCGCTGTTGTAAAACAAGATTTTGTAAAGAGCAATCAAGATACCAACTTAGAACAAGTAAAGCAATTACTCATTGCGAATGGTTTTAAGAATAAGAAAAATAATGACTATTTTCACAAAGATTTAGGTATTATTTTGGAGGATTTGCACGACGAAAACGTCTTATCTTATGATGATATTCTCTTTTTTGTGGATACTGTTTTTTATCTTACAGAAGATTTTTATAGCTAACTGATTACTCAAACTGATTTTGCAGTTACCAACTATAGTCATTTTTTCATGTTTCCATAATCCAAAGAAAAGCGTATTTGAGGCTCTCTATAGCTACCCTGTAAATTTTCGTTTAGTCCTTTACTATAAATAACCCTAAAATTTAGTTTACTAGCAATATGAATAACAACCTCCACAGATGCATCATAAAGCGTAGGAGGTACTTTGTCACCAAAACCTCTGTAACTTTGCTTTGTTTTTGGGTGTAAAAAAATAATAGTAAAATCTTATTAAAAAAAATACAACGGGTTATATAACCCGTTGTAACTAAAAGCTAAGAAACCAAATTTTCATTATTTTATTTTTCTATAATAATTTGTTGCCTTTCTATATAATCTCCTTGCTTTATTTCCACCAAATAAAGCCCCGCAACCAAACTACTAATTGAAATACTTGCATTTTTTGTGTCTTTTGTTTCGTAAGATTTCACTAACTTACCCAAATGGTTGTAAATATTTACTTCTGAAAAGGCAATGCCACTTTCCGTGCTTAATGCTTTTACACTAGGGCAAGATATTGGAATGGGTCTATCCCCTGCACCAATAGTAATTATATCACTTGCAGGATTTGGTGAAATTTTAAAATAATTTACCGCTTTTGCTATTGCACAAGGGTCAGGTGTTCCTCCTCCTCCTCCGCCAGTACCACAATTTACTTGCCTAAATGCGAATATCTTGCTATCAGTCCCACAGCCATTGTTTGCAGATGCTCTCAAATAGCCTATTGGTGTTATTCCTCCATAATTCCAATCAAAATAAACCCTATTTCCAACTATTGAACGTATGCTAAAAGCGGTTGTCGCATAGCCTATAGGAATACTCCATGTAACATAGCCCATTCCCGTAACGTACCCATCTACATAATAAGAGCTATTGTAGCCAATACAAACATCATTAGGCGTAGTATTATTTGGTAAGTATATGTACATAGGTTTGCCACTTGTTCTTCCATCACTATAGTTTGCCTCAATGTATGGAGTTCCTAGTGATGTAAATACTTTCGTAAATACTGCAGATCCACAACCATTTGTTAAAGTGGCTGTCACCATTCCACTTCCCCCATTAGTGCTATACGCACTTGAACCGTTTGGACTTGTGGAGGTAGCACCACTCCATTGTACAGAATATCCTGCTGGTAATACTTCGTTAATTGAGAAATAAGAAGCTACAC
The DNA here is from genome assembly GCA_043772375.1 of Raineyaceae bacterium. Classification (GTDB taxonomy): domain Bacteria; phylum Bacteroidota; class Bacteroidia; order Cytophagales; family Thermonemataceae; genus JANYGM01. The sequence continues at coordinate 6,237 of JAYVGJ010000256.1, forward strand.
AAGTATTAGACACGCTTATAAAATCAATGGCACTACCATAAATACTTCGTATCCCTGCAATATCATCACTACCAAGATAAGTTCTAACGCCAGCATAAACAGGTTCCATAGTTGAATTTGACACATTCGTATGAGCTAATCCAAGTGAATGACCCATTTCGTGCAAAGCAACAGTTTCCACATCATATGGGACATTCCCTGCTACTTTCCAGTCAAAAGTGTCATTAAAATGTATATCACCCGCAAGGCTTCCACTATTTGGAGGAGGATAAAAGGCGTGAGCTAGCGTACTTCCTGAGAACGGATAACCATCTCCGTGATCTCCCACTTCCCAAGATATTACAATATCAGCATCTAATGCACTACAAGCCTCAATAAAATATAACCTAGTTTGTGCTTGCCAAGTAGAGAATGCTCTTCTAACAGCACTTTTTACTACATTTTGTTGAGGTATATCAGCTGTTATACTTTGAAAATAATACGTAATAAAGCGTTTGTTCCATATAGTACCTGAAACTGTAAACTCTCCAATTGGACCACTACCATCTCCAATTGGGCCATCATCGTATCTAATTTGGGAATAAGAAATATTGTGAGCAAAGGCTAAAACGACAAGAATTAGTGCTATTTTCTTCATTTTTTTAATTCTAATTTAGTTGGGTTAATATAATAAATTTCTTGTCCACCCAATTTCGGAGCAGGAGTACCATTACTCTCTTTTAGTTCACCACTAAATACCACTAGGTTATTTAGTCTTTTGAAATCATCAGGAATATCAACGCAAATGAGAGCAGTTCTCATGCCGTCATATGTACCCTGTATTTGAGTATTGACAGTCCATTTTCTCATTTCATTGTCATATCCAAGTGTTCCTATCCACTCGTTAGCAACTAAAATGGTTTTGCGTTTTGGGTCGCAATTATCTAGGTTGCTAGTATCTGATGTGTCTATTTCTTTCTTTTTGCAAGAAAAAACGGCTACTGCTATTAGCAAGAAGGTAGCCAACTGTAACTTTTTCATAGTCAAAGTGTTAAAGTGTTATATTTACTAATACAAAATAACAAAATAACAAAATAACAAACAAGCATTTTAGCTTATTTAGAATAAATCTAAATAGTTTAACTATATTTTGTATAAACAAAAAATGAAAATAAGTATAGGAATATCAAACGTCAAGGCGAGATGACGCAAAGCCAAAGTAAAGCCTTTGAAATTTTGCTTGGTGTAGTTGCTACGTTAGTAGAAAAGCTACCAAAATAAATAAATAAAAGCTAAAAACACATTCTAAATAATTTAGAACGTGTTTTTAGCTTTTCTACGCCTTCTACGTACCTATGTGGTCAAAATAAAATTATTCATATCTCAAATTGTCAGCAGGATTATATTGTGTGGCTTTTTTAGCAGGATAAAAACCTGCTAAAAGCCCTACAAGCAAACAAACCACAAACGGAAAAACCACCGCCAACGGTGTGATAATTGTCAGAATATCAGCAAAATAGGCAATTAGTTTGCTTGACAATAAACCTAGAAATACTCCTCCAAAACCTCCAATAAGACAAATACAAACGGCTTCTATTAAAAATTGCATCAAAATATCTGCTTTTTTTGCGCCACAAGTCATTCTAATGCCTATTTCTCGTGTGCGCTCCACCACAGATGCCAGCATAATATTGGCAATTCCAATACCACCCACGACAAGCGCAATACCTGCAATAATGCCCAAAACCACCCTCAAAAGTGATTGTGTGCGTTGTTGTTGCCTGATTAACTCTTCTGGAATAATTACTTTAAAATCTGTTTGCTTTTGGTGGCTACGTTTCAAAATGCGCCCAATAATTTCAGCAGTTTTTACAATTTGCTGATTATCATTAACTTGGATTATTAGTCTATCTATTTGGTGATAATTTTGTAGCTGATTTGAAGAGGTATTTTCATTATGATTGGTAGCTTCAATGCTTATTGGCGTGGTTTTTCCTCTATTTTGATAAGACAACAAAAAACTACGAATAGGCACATAAATATCCAAATTATAATTTCTTATTCCAAGCTCCGAAATAGGGTTTTTTTCTACAATTCTTTGCTCCAACACGCCAACAACGCATAAAAGTTTATTACCACATTTTACGTATTTGCCTAGACCATTTTCTGCACCAAAAAGTTTAGCCTCCAAATGTTGCCCAATAATGCAAACATTATCAATAGGAGATGAAAACACTACATTAAATTTTCTTCCTTTGATGATATTAAAGTTAGAAATCTTAAAAAAATCATCTTCAACTCCTATCAACGTGGTTTTTAGTTGTTTTTGATGATAAAAAACAGTTGTTTCCAGCAGCACTTCTGGGCTAATATGGTGTTCATTTGGTAAGATTTTACGTATTATTTCTGCATCTTTCAGGCTCAAACCACTGGAAATATTGCGTATTTGCGTGTTGTTGTTTATTGAAGAATTTTCTTGTTGATTTTTTTGCTGATTTTCTTGTTGATTTTCATTAACAAGATTAGGCACAACAAGGATATTATTGGTGCCAATAAGCTCCATTTGGTTGATAAAAGCCTGCTGAGTTCCTTTGTTGATAGCGAGCATTGCCACAAGTGATGCCGTACCCAAAAATACGCCCAAAGCAGACATAAACGCCCTAAAACGGTTTTCTTGCAACGCATCTAGGGCAATAAAAAAATTGGTTTGGAGGCTATTTAGGAATGAATTTTTAATGATAAAAAATTAAATAGATGTCAAAATTGTATAAAAAATAACGTCAAACAACATAATT
>JAYVGJ010000257.1:0-10522 GCA_043772375.1 Raineyaceae bacterium
AAATACAAAAAACTTAGTTTCAACCTTGCGTTCTTTGCGTGTATTTAAACTTTGCGCCTTTGCGGTAAATTAGAACTTTATTTACAACGCATTACTAAGTATAAAAAATAGTATTTCAAGTTTCAATTAAAATAAAAATCAATTCAATCAAAAATGAGAAAAAATACATTCTTATTGGCAATGGTAGCATTATTTACTTTTGTATTTGCTGCAAATGCCCAAACAACGCAAAAAATAGGTTATGTAGATGCGGCATACATTGTGCCACAACTTCCAGAAGCAAAAGCTGCTAATGCAGACCTTGCTGCGTATTCAAAAAAATTACAGGAAGATTTGGCTGCAAAACAAGCAGAATTTAAGACAAAATACGACAAATATACCAAAGATGCTGCCACAATGCCTGATATTTCTCGTCAGTCAATGGAAAAAGACCTTTCTAATCTTCAACAAGGTTTGCAAGAGTTTCAGCAAAGTGCAGAAGAAGCAGTACAAAAGAAACAAATGGCAATGATGAACCCTATTCTTAAAAAAGTAGAAGATGCTATCAAAACGGTTGCAAAAGAAGGTGGTTACACGTATATCTTCAAAAAAGAAGCATTATTGTATGAGCCAGAAGACAAAAGTGGAGATATTTCTGATATGGTTATCAAGAAGTTAGGTGTTACGCCTGCGGCAGTGAAAACTCCAGTAACTCCAAAAGGTAAATAAATTTGAGTTCTATTACGTAATATAAAAAAGTCCTTTCAAATAAATTTTGGAAGGACTTTTTTTATTTTTTGGTTAAATGTAAACTTTTTCAGCAAATTTTACGTAGTAGCAATATAGTTTTTAACATTTTAAACAAAACGAATATGGTATCTATGTCAGGAGAGAGTTTATTGATTTTTTTATTGATTGGCGCAATAGCTGGTTGGCTAGCTGGTCAGGTGGTCAGAGGCTACGGCTTTGGCTTACTAGGCAATATCGTGGTAGGTGTTGTGGGTGCATTCTTAGGAGGTTATTTGTTTCCTAGATTTGGGCTAAACATTACACCACTATACATAGGTTCTATTATCTCTGCGTTTTTGGGCGCATTGATTCTGCTTCTGCTTATTCGTTTGATAAAAAGAGTTTAATTCAACTTTCCAAAAGTTTTTGACTTTTGGAAAGTTGTTTCTACAAAAAATCCTTTCAAATTTATTTATTTGAAAGGATTTTTTCTGTTTTTGCCAAAATCAAATTATTACAAATGCGTTTTTTATCACTTAGGAATAAGTTGTTAATAATACCTTAGTTTCAAAGTCCACATAGTTATTTTTTAACCGCAAAGACGCAAAGGAAAGGCGCAAAGTACGCAAAGAAATACAAAAAACGTACTACCACCTTGCGTTCTTTGCCTGTATTTAAACTTTGCGCCTTTGCGGTTAAATTAGAACTTTATTTACAAGACATTACTTAGCTTATATTTTTATCATAATTCGTAATTGATAATTCGTAATTGATTAAGTTTTTCTTTGCAAAACTCGTTTAACAGCTTTAACAATGTCAGGGACATCAAGTCCATATTTTGCCATTAGTTCGTCTGGTGTGCCACTTTCTCCAAAAGAGTCATTAACTGCTACCATTTCCATAGGGAGTGGCATTTTGAGGGCAAGAAGTTGTGCAATGCTATCTCCCAAACCGCCATTTCGTTGGTGTTCTTCTGCAGAAACCACACATTTTGTTTTGGCTGCTGATGCTAAGATAGCCTCTGTGTCTAAAGGTTTAATGGTGTGAATATTTATTATTTCTACGCTGACGCCTTCTGCTTCCAAAATCTCTGCCGCAAGTATTGACTTCCAAACCAAATGCCCAGTTGCAAAAATACTAACATCTTTGCCTTCTTGCAATAAAAGTGCTTTTCCTATTTCAAATTTCTGATTTTCAGGGATAAAAATAGGTACTTTTGGTCGCCCAAAACGCAAATAAACAGGGTGCGGATAGTCTGCAATAGCCATTGTGGCAGCTTTTGTTTGGTTATAATCACAAGGATTGATAACGGTCATATTAGGTAGCATTTTCATCAGCCCAATATCTTCTAAAATTTGGTGCGTTGCGCCATCTTCTCCTAGCGTAAGCCCTGCGTGTGAGGCACATATTTTGACATTTTTGTCTGAATACGCAATGGATTGGCGGATTTGGTCATACACACGCCCAGTAGAAAAGTTGGCAAACGTGCCTGTATAAGGGATTTTGCCGTTGATAGTCATTCCTGCAGCAAGTCCCATCATATTTGCTTCTGCAATTCCGACTTGGAAAAACCTTTCTGGAAAGGCATTTTTGAAGTCGTCCATTTTCAGAGAACCAATCAAATCAGCGCACAGAGCCACTATTTGCGGGTTTTGTTTCCCTGCTTCCAAAAGACCAGCTCCAAAACCAGAACGGGTGTCGTTGTTGCCAAATATTTCAAATTTTTTCATATAATTGTTGGTTTCCCCACGTTCCACGTGGGGTTATGATTGTTAAACCCTTTCAGGGTTTTGTTAAAAATTATATCAAAAACAACTCCAACGGAGTTGAACTATCATAACCCCACGTGGAACGTGGGGAAAGTAGGCAAATCTAAGATTTTTATTTTGCAAATCAGAAAGATTTTGATTAGTTTTGAGAAAATATAAAATCAATTTCAAATTACTTATACATAATCTAATATTATAACCTAGTATGCAGTATAAAAATTCTATCATAGAAACAGTCGGCAACACGCCGCTTGTCAAACTAAATAAGCTCAATAAGGGCATTAAAGGCACTATTTTGGTCAAAGTAGAGTATTTTAATCCAGGAAACTCTGTCAAAGACCGTATGGCAGTAAAAATGATAGATGATGCTGAAAAAGCAGGCTTATTGAAGCCAGGAGGCACTATTATTGAAGGGACTTCGGGAAATACAGGAATGGGGCTTGCGCTTGTGGCAGTGGCGAGAGGCTACAAATGCGTTTTCACAATGTCTGACAAACAATCTCAGGAAAAAATGAATATTTTGCGTGCCGTTGGTGCTGAAGTAGTCGTTTGCCCTACGAATGTAACCCCAGACGACCCACGCTCGTATTATTCTGTTGCAAAACGCCTAAATAAAGAAATTGCAAATTCATATTATCCAAATCAATATGACAATTTATCTAATTGGCAGGCGCATTATGAAACCACAGGACCAGAAATATGGGAGCAAACTGCAGGCAAAATCACGCATTGGGCGGCTGGCGTAGGCACAGGTGGTACAATGTGCGGTGTTTCTAAGTATCTCAAAGAAAAAAATCCTGCCGTTGTTTCTATTGGTTTGGACACGTATGGCTCTGTCTTCAAAAAATACAAAGAAACAGGCATTTTTGATGAGGGTGAGATTTTTCCGTATATGACAGAAGGAATTGGAGAAGATATTTTGCCTAAAAACGTCAATTTTGATGTAATTGATTTGTTTTTGAAGGTTACAGACAAAGATGCTGCCGTAATGACACGCCGTTTGGCACGTGAAGAAGGGCTTTTTGTGGGTTGGTCGTGTGGGTCTGCCGTTCACGGTGCGCTTGAATATGCTCGTGAGCATATGAGAGAAGAAGACGTAATGGTCATTATCTTGCCAGACCACGGCACAAGGTACTTAAACAAGATTTATAATGACGAATGGATGAAAAATCACGGCTTTTTGGAATCTCGTGACTTTGCAACTGCAAAAGACATTATTGATGCAAGAAATGGCATCAATAGCATTGGAGGAGGACTTATTACCATCAGTCAGGAAATGAAAGTAGGTGATGCGGTAAGACAAATTACCAAAGAGGGCATTTCTCAAATCCCTGTAACAGATGGTGAGCAGATTGTAGGTAGCCTTGTGGACACAAGAATACTAGAGAAATTGATAGAAAATCCTGAAATAAAGGATTTGGCAGTAAAAGAAATTATGGATGCACCCTTCAAATTTGTGGGTATGGATAACACTGTTGATGTACTTTCTTCTCTTATTGACAAAAACAATAAGGCTTTGCTCGTCAGAGATGCACTAAATACAGTACATATCATCACAAAAGCTGATTTACTTGCTGCAATGACTAATTAAAAATAATAATTTTGATAAAATAGTTTTTTCAAATCTCAAAAATTTGGAAAAACTATATTTATTTTCTGTAATCTCCCCCCTTTGGCGCATAACTTTTTGTATCTTTGCTTGTAGTAACCATAAAATATACTTAAAAAATTGATATGAATAATAAAATAGGAAGTTTAGATTTGAATGAAATTTATTGCGAGGATTGTGTAAAAGGTATGCAAAAAATACCAAATGATACAATAGACTTGATATTAACCTCACCACCTTATGATAATTTGCGAGATTATAAGGGCTATAGTTTTAATTTTGAACAAATTGCTACAGAAATTTACAGAATCACCAAACAAGGAGGGATAGTTGTTTGGGTTGTGGGTGATAAAACAAAAAATGGTAACCGCTCATTAACGAGTTTTAGGCAAGCACTTTTTTTCCAGGAACTTGGTTTTAATGCACACGACGTTATGATTTATCAGAAAAAAAATACTCCTTTTATGCGTTCTAATGCTTATACAAATTGTTTTGAATACATGTTTGTATTCTCAAAAGGTAGCCCCAACACTTTTAACCCTTTGAAAACAAAAACAGTACGACAAGGAAAAGAGAAATTAGTTGCCAATAAAAAAACTGATGGCATCAATAATAAAGTTTGGGGAGAATTAAAATCTGAAAAAACTCGCATCAATATTTGGGAATATGCGGTTGGTTTGGGAGGTTCTACAAATGATAAAATTGCTTTTCAACATACTGCTATCTTCCCTGAAAAACTAGCAACTGAACATATTTTGTCGTGGACAAATGAAAATGATATTGTTTTAGACCCAATGAGTGGCTCTGGCACAACTTGCAAAATGGCAAAATCACATAACCGCAATTTCATTGGTTTTGATATTTCAGAAGAATATGTCAATATTGCTAAAGAGAGAATAAAAATGCTTGATAGCCAGTTTTCATTGGATTTTAGCTAATTTTAGCTAGTTTCCATTATACCTTTGCAAATAAGAAATTATCCGTTCAAAAGTAAGTACATCATCTTTAAATCTACCTAAACCTGTATTGCAACTATCACATAACCATTCTCTACCTGCTCCTGTCTGATGATTATGGTCTTTGACAATATTAGCGGTAATACCAACTATTGATGTTTTCTCACAAATAGGACAAGTAAATAAAAGTGTAGGCTTTATTTTGTCCATTTTTTTGCCATCTTCTTTGGTAATACTTTTACCATCTATTGAAATTCTACACACTTTACAGCTTGGACGTGTAGTTTTTCTACCCTTTGCGTCAGTTTGGTTGATATCAAACTCAATTTCATCTTTAAGTATATGACAAATATTACAAATTTTTACTTTATGTGGTTTCCCTGTCTGAGTTGCATCTAAAAATGCTAAATTTTCCTTAGTCGTATAAATGGTCGTTCTTTTCCCTATAAAAAAAGTAGCTATTTCTTCTCTATCAATATTTGTAATAAGACCAACAGCATTCTTTTGGATATCTCCTATATTTTCTAATAATATTACGAAATCATTGATACTTGGCTTGTATTCGTCCATTGTCTATTCAAAAAGGTCTTTGATGGAAATTTTGAGGGCATTAGCTATTTTTTCTAAATTTTGTAGCCCAATATTTTTCTCTGCTCGTTCTATTTGTCCTATGTAAGCTCTATGTAGATTTGATAAAAATGCTAAATCTTCTTGTGAAAGTTGTTGTTCTTCTCTAAAATGACGAATTTTATTCCCTACTTTGATATTGATATCTTCTTTCATATTTATTTTTCGTAAAAGTAATCTTATATACAGATATTATCAACTACCTATAAGTAGTATTTCAATAATGGTACTAATCAAAAAATCCCTCTCTAAACTATTTAGAGAGGGATTTTTATTATCAAAAGGAATGGTTTTTTAGAAGATATACCTTACACCAAACTGCATTTGCCAAACAGAAGACAAAGAGCTAATGTTTCTATTTCGTACTATCTCCGCAGTGGCTGTCTTTACCTGTGGACGACCTCCCACAAGTACAGGTGCGCCAGCCGCATCAGTTACTAGACTTGTAGCAGTAACAGCAACAGGAACGGTATAAACAATATTACCAGTAACAGCATTATAACTTTGCGCCGCAACAGGATTTGAAACACTTGATTGAATAAGTCCCCAATCTTTGTTCAACAAATTACCTACGTTAATAATGTCTAAGGTAAACTGTAGCGTATGTTTTTTGTTATCAATGCCTGCATTATACCTAATATTTTGCATCAGACGTAAGTCAAAGCGGTGATTCCAAGGTGCAAAGGCTGCGTTACGCTCTGCAAACTGCCCACGTCTATCTTTCAAAGACGCTTCACCACTAATAAACTTATCTAGCGCACCGTATTGCAAATCACCATTAACAGTATAAGGAGCAGCTTTTTGAATGACGTTACCATCAGTACCCAAAATACCAAAACTACTAATATCAACGGCATTATCAGTCGTTGGTGTAGTTGAAAGTATTGTATTGGTAAGTTCTATGTCTTCACGCTTACGAGGAATATATATCAATTCATTAAAACTAATACCATCAGCATTGATATCACGTAACGGTCCGCCAACAGTATAAGAAAAATTACGCCCAGATTGTCCGTTATAAAACAAAGCAATATTTGTAGAAGCATACTTACTATAATCAATGTTCCAAGAAACTGCCCCAACAATTCTATGTTTTAAGTTAAAGTCTGTTGTGGCTTGTACAGGCACATTAGGATTAGTAGAAGTAATATTATTAGCAAAGTTAGAAGCTGCTACAGACGAAGTTAAGCTCGCAAAATCAGTAGCATTAGAGTACGTATAAGCAAGCATAGTATAAAGCCCTTTTTTGTTTCTTTCTAGTTTTCCAGTAAGGCTCAATTGGTCGCCACCACGAGTATTTTCAAGGACATAAACACCTGTAAAGTTCACAGGGTCAATCAAACGAGGTCCTAAAGCAGGGATACCAAATATAGGTCGTCCTTCATTATTAAGCACATCTTGCTGCCCTCTTATGTTAATGTTTCTTACATACATATCATTGATAGTTTTAGAGTAAAGCGCATCAAAAGAGGCAACAAAACCATAAGGAAGTTTTCTATCAACACCTAAATTAGCCCTAAAAATTTGTGGCAAACGCAAGTTAGGATTAGTAAGGTTAATCACCGAAGTTGCGGTTTGTGTTTTTGGTAGATAATTAGGGTCGCTCACAATAGCATCACGTTGTGCAGGCGTTGTACCAGCAAAAAGTGCGCTAATGTCTGCTTGCGTACCAAGATTAGCATCAAGGTTTATTTGCCCAAAATCAACACCAGAATTGCTATACTGATTAGAAAGCCATACAAAAGGAGGACGACCAGCAAAAAGCCCTACTCCGCCACGTACTTGTGTTTTACCATCATTCTTCACGTCCCAGTTAAAGCCAATACGAGGAGAGATAAGAGGTTTTGCAGTAGGTTTTGCGCTATTATCTAAACCAAATTGTTTTACAAAAAGGTCGTTTCTTGTTACGGTGCTAGACATATACGGCAAATCAGCCCTAACACCCATAGTAAGGCGTAAGTTTTTGCTTACGTTCCACTCGTCTTGTACATACACGCCCAACTGAATAGCTCCCCACTTTACTCCTTGCCTAGGGTCTGCAGTACGAGAGTAGTTTTTTTGAAATCTATCAGGAACGCCCGACTCCAAACTAAAGTCTATTGCTCCTCCACCAAGTGGTTGCAACGAGCCAAACCTCCACGCACCTGCATAATTTTGCAAAAAAGTATTTTCAAAGAAGTAAAGTTCGTTTCTTGTACCGAAAACAAAGGTATGTTTGCCTTTTTTCCAAGTAAGATTGTCTGTAATTTCTATCAAATTTTGTTTAAGGGTATTAAGCCCACCAATGGCATCAAGTCCTGCATTAATAAATACTTGCCCTGCGGTGCTTGTAGTCATACTTTGACTTACGACAGTCATCAACGGAAAGTTACGAGCATTATTTTCTCTAAAATCATTGATATTAGTATAACTCACACGGAATTCGTTGCTTACTTTGTTCGTAAGGCGGCTTTGCAGCTCCATAACAGTTGTATTTGTACGGTTTTTGATAAGAGAGCCAGAATTATTAAAGCTATAATTAGTCCCACTTCTAAAAATATCTCCTACAAAAGCATCAATAAAATTGTGGCGCACAGTAAGTGTATGCTGATTGTTGATGTTCCAATCCAAACGAGCAAAGATTTTATTACTGTTTTGCGTGTTTAGGAAGCTCTCTGTGGGGTCTCCTGGGTCGTAGTTATATTTATTAATCATAATACGGCGCATATTAGCAAGCTCTGCCGTAAATTTATTAGCTAAATTATCTATCAAAACACCTCTTGCATCATCTGAAAGGCTATTGTTGGCAGTAGCTCCATTGATAACATTTTGTGCGAAAGCAGTTGGCGTATTTGGATTGGGGTCATCACGTCTTCCAAGTTCCGCATTAAAGAAATAAAACAGTTTATTTTTGACAATAGGACCACCAAAACGAAATCCAAACTGTGTATCCTTAAAATTTGTTGGGTTAAATTTCAAATCACCTACTTTAGTGCCTGTGAGGTTAGCACTTCTAGTAAAATAATAAGCAGAGCCTTCTAATTCGTTTGTGCCAGAGCGTGTTACGGCATTCACGCCACCGCCTACAAAGCCACTTTGGCGCACATCATAAGGGGCAATAAGCACCTGAATTTCTTTTACGGCATCAAGGCTGACGGGCTGCACGTTGGTACGCCCGCCTGGTGTGCCTGATGCGTTCAAACCAAACACGTCATTATTGACTGCGCCATCAATCATAATACTATTAAAGCGGTTGTTTGCACCACCAAAAGAAATACCTCCGTTAGCTTGCGCAGAAAACTGTGGCGTAAGGCGTACAAAATCCTGCAAACTACGAGAAAGTGTAGGCAAAGCGGCAAGTTGCTCACTATTGATGTTGGTGGTTGCGCCTGTGCGCCCAGCATCAAAAGTAGCATCTCTTTTGCCAGTAACTACGGCTTCTTCTATAATATCCAAGCTTCCTTCTTCAGCAAGTGCGGCATTTAGTTTGGTATTTTCACCAAGCCCAAGGCTACCAATCATAATATCTTGTTGTTTGTAACCAATAAAAGAGAAAGTAACTTTATAAGGACCTCCGACTTTCATATTATTGATACTGTACGTACCATTGTCGTCTGTAACGACTCCAAATTGTCCACCTGTTGGCGTATGTACAGCAATAATGGTGACACCAGGGATTACTTCTTTGGTCTTTTTGTCTGTTACTGTACCCGACATAGAGGCGGTAGTAACTTGTGCTAGTAGTGTTTGCGTGCTAAAAAGCAAACAAAACACACTAAAAACGAGTAGAAATTTGTTTTTCATTGATTGGGTTTAATTATTCCGAGATATGTTTTTTTATGTTGATATAAAATTTCTACAAAAGTACACTTTGTATTTTGATTATTCTAATTTTTTTGTGCTTTTCTATGTTAAAAAATCTTTAAGGAATAAATATTTTGTATTTATGTTGATGTTTTGTTTTGTTTGTTGTGTTATTTTCTTGACTTTTTTAAAATAAATTTGGAAAGTTGTTTTTTTATTTTCATATTGTCCGCCCTCTTAAAAATTTTAACAATTTGTTGAGTGATAAAAACTAAAGAACTACACATTGCGTACAAAATATATGCTTCTTTTGAAGATTTGGACGTAATACAACAAAAACTCATCTTGCAAGCTCGTGATGCTTGCTCACGAGCTTATGCGCCTTATTCCAATTTTCACGTTGGAGCAGCTTTTTTGCTAGATGATGGGCAAATCATTGAAGGAAACAACCAAGAAAATGCGGCTTATCCTTCTGGGCTTTGCGCAGAAAGAACGGCTATGTTTTATATTGGTGCGAATTTCCCCACTAAAAAAGTAGAAATAATGGCAGTTACGGCACATTTGGCAAGTAATAATGCTGATTTTTTGTCTATTTCACCTTGTGGAGCTTGTCGCCAGTCTGTTTTGGAATATGAAGAAAAACAAAAAGCACCTATAAAAGTGCTTTTGAGCGGTGAAAATGGTAGTTTTATAGAACTTCCTAGTATTGCTAGTTTGCTACCATTTAAGTTTGTGGAAGACAGTTTGGGGTAAAAAAAAGGAAGTACGAAGTACGAAGTACGAAGTACGAATATAAAACTTTGATTATTAAGCTATTTACTCGTTGTTTGTGGTGTAGACACAAACAACGGCTTTTGGGTATTTCGGACACATCAGTTAGATAACGACATTGATAAATTGTATTCTGAACTTCGTAGCCACTTGATTTATCAAGTGGTGTTTTGGCACAAAACAAATGAGGTAGAACAACGAGTGCGGAATTTATCAAAAAAAAATACTTTGCAGGGCATTTTGTTCTCTACCATTTGTTTTGTCCCAAAACAGCGTTTTGATAAATCAAACGCCTACAT
>JAYVGJ010000258.1:0-3625 GCA_043772375.1 Raineyaceae bacterium
TTGCCGAGTTGGGAGAACTGGCTAATATCATCACCATCCACGACAAAGCGAGTGGTGCTATGGATTATTTGGTTGAACACAAGACCTCAATAGAGCACCTGCCTGATGTAATCCTGCTGGACATCTACATGCCACAAATGGATGGCTGGTCATTTCTGAAAGCTTTTGAAGAAATTCAGGATGAGTTCGTTAAACTCATCGATATCTATATTATCAGCTCGTCTGACCATTTGTTGGATATCAACAAGGCGAGTTCCCTGCCCTACGTTAAAGCCTTTTTGCAAAAACCGGTTACCCTGGAGGTGTTAAAAAACCTGGTCTTTGGCCCGGAAAAGAATTCGTGAATAGTTTGCGGGAGATCAATCTTAAATTAATTTTGCAGTCCCATTTCGCCTCCTTAGCTCAGCAGGTAGAGCAACTGACTTGTAATCAGTAGGTCGCTGGTTCGATCCCGGCCTGGGGCTCATTACAAATAAAAAACGCTTGCATTACTGCAAGCGTTTTTTTTATTCCTGTGTAGCATTTTTTGGTTTGAAATGAAATCAATTTTAAGGTTACTTTTCCCTTTATTTACGCCAATTATCTATTACTAATTGCCAAATAGTAGCATATTCAGTATAACGTGCAAGTACGTAATGCTCGTCTGTATAGGCATTTGCCCTTTTAGAAAACGTAAAAATAGCTTTTGCAAAAGACGGATGATTAAGATAAGTCCATTGTACTACATCTTTGCCTTTAATGGTTTCTGTTGGCGTTCCGAGTAAGACAAAAACCATTCCCATATCAGTTTTCCAGCCATCTTTATGCGTTGAAAATGTCAAATTAGCCTCTTTGACACGTTGATAATAGCGTTTTATTAAATTTCTAGCATTTATTTCATTTCCTTCTGCCAAAATAAGGAAAAACTTATCTAATTCTTGCTTGATACTATTCTCTTTATCATTTTTATCTTCTTTTTTGTCGTCTCTTTTATTGAAAATTTCTGAAAATTTTTCTATTTCATTATTTTTTAGAATATAAGTCAGGGCAGCAACCAAATCAGTTTTTTCTGCTATTTTAGGAAAATTCTTATCTTCTATTCTTACACTCAAACCATAAAAATCAGCGGTATCTTTTTTGAAAAAACATAGCCCTTTTTCTGTAAAAACAATATTTTCATTCGTTTTGGTAATATTGAAAATATCTTCTACTTTTTTAGGCATATTAGCATTTTTAGTCAAATTCATTGGCGCAAGTGCCATATCTGTTTGAGTATCAGTATCTTTATACAAAAAATTTCTAATCAAAATTTCTTTTTTTGCAATATTTTTGATAGAAAACATTTCATTTTGAAAAACATAACCATCAAAGCAAGGAAACTCACTTTTTTGCTGAAAAACTGCAAATTCATCACGCAAGCGAGTATTTGTAAAATTTATTTTTAGGTCAAAGTTATATTTTGTATTATCCAAAATATTCATCATCTCAAAAAATAAAATAGCTGTAGCAATATTTTGGCGTGCTATTTGGAAATAAAACTTAGTTCCGTCCTCTTCTTTGGTAATTTGATGCGGAATTATTTTTGTTGATGTAGGTTTTGCAGACCTGTAGTCTTGTGTTATATAATATTCAAAAGCAAAATTTTTGGTAATATTTTCTATTTGTTGCCAGTCTTTAAAGTCGTTTTGCAGACGTACATATATGCGTAAACTATCTCCATTATGCAAAGCAAGCATTTTTAGGCGGAATCCTTGTTTATTTGTAGCGTTTTCTATTTGCGAGTTTGTTTGTGCTTTTATTTCAAAAATAGTAGCATAAAAAACGCAAAACAATATAATAAATATTTTTATTTTCATTTGTTTTAGTGAAATCATGTAGCCAAAATTACATTTTTTTTGACAAAAACACTAAAAAATATTTTATCTCTAAAATTGCCATTCATACATCAGCGAAAATAAAGAAGTTTTCATAAGTCCATCTGGGTTTGCTTTGCGCTGAAGGATATTCACGCCAGTCAGAATTTTGATAGATGAATGAATATCAAGGTTATAACGCCCGCCCAAAAGTGCCTTCGCTGCAAGTCCATCAGAGCCTTTTACTTGCACTCTTTTAGCATCTTTATCTGTTATTTCATCAGGATTAAGCCTCCAAACAGGCATCAAACCGACATAAAAACTATATTTACTAAACCTAAAATTGCGCTCCAAACGTAGCATAATATCCGCCCCTCTTTGAATATTCACAGAACTATCATAGCGTTTTGCCTGCTCGTATAAAGGCGTATTTTCGTAAGCAAGTGGCGTAAAACCATTGTCAGTTACGGCTTTATAAATAGGATTTTGAAAACCAATACCCAACAACCATTTTTTGGAGATGACAGACACACCCAAAACCAAATCATACGTTCCTAAACTTGGTGAGTAAAAAAACGGCAAAGGTAAGCCGTCAGCACGAGCTAGGGCGGTCGTAAAACGTGGAAATTTCGTGCCTATCATAGCATTTAGGCTATATTTTTCTGTTTTGATAAGATTTCTAGAGTAGTTTAGATACACATCTCCAAAGGCTTTCGTGTTAGCGAGAGGTCCATTAACCCACGCATAAGGCAGACGTATTTGCAGTTGGTTTTTTGCGCCAATGGCTACAGAAATATCCAAAGTAGCGGCATTGATAGTTTCACCCAATCCAGAAAAAGCTATCAGTTGGCTTATTTCTACGTAATTGAGTTTTATTTTCTTGCCTATACCAAATTTTTGGTCAGCTTTGAGTGCGCCCATTGTACAAAAACCTGCACTACTGCAACCCTGCGCTAGTATTTCTCCAAACCCTAAACAGAAAATGAAAGCTAAAAATAATTTTAAAAATATTTTTGAAATTGGTTTTTTCATAAGATAAAATATTTTTTGAGATAGTTTTACTGTAAACTCTTTAAATAGGCTAATTGTTATTTTTTTAATTTAAAATATTTGTAACTGTTTAAGTTTATAGATACGTTACTGCAACGTTACGCTTACGTATCCACGTAAAACAACACGAAAGTAAATAAAAGCATAATAATTGATTTGGTACAAATACATTGCACTACGTGGATACGCACTGCGGTGGCGTATCTACAAATACATTATTTATGAGCTAAACAGTTACAAATATTTAATAGCTTTTTTTGCATTTAGCTTTTTTTTAGCTATTTTTGGCAAAGATTATACATATTGAGGATATTAGAAATATAGTTACAAGCATTTGGAACAAGAAATTAAAAATGATGGTAAGAAAGTAGACATTTTTTTTGAAATGTTTGAAGAAGCTTTGCGCCAAGAAAATCAGCGTTTGAAGACTATCTATGAAAAGCAACTGGAAGGCATCAAAGAGGAACTTATTAGAGCAAATGCTAATATTCCACAAGTGGTTGCACCTGTGGTAAATACTGTTGTAGATAAAAAAGTGGAGGAATTTAAGGTGGAGTTTGATGGACAATCTGGGAAAATGGTTACGACTGCTATCAAAAAACAAATAAAAGAATCCCAACCAGATATTATAGATGCCCTTTATCCTATTATGGGGAAACTTATTACTAAGTTTTTGCAAATAGAATTAGAAAAACTTTCAGAAGGTATCAATAAACAAATTGAAAATACTTTTTCTGTAGAAA
>JAYVGJ010000259.1:0-16965 GCA_043772375.1 Raineyaceae bacterium
AATGGACTACTACAAACGTGGTGCGTTAGAGTATCCAACAGAAGCTTTGTTTTTGGAAGACTGGGCAGAATGTGTGCCATTTATCTACAAATATGGCGTTTCTGAAAAGAAATTAGAAGACATCAAAAATATTCTTTTGTCTTACATCAACGAAAATAAAGCCCTGAATACTGCTGCTGATAGCAAAGATATCAATACGCTTTTACGTCTGTATGAGCAAGATATGAATAAATTGGAGATTGTTTTGGAGATAGGAAAATACTATCAAAAAGATAATCAATACGGACAAGCACTAGCTTATCTTCTAAAAGCCGTTTTCAATCATTCTGATAGCCTTCTTTTGATGGAAGAAATAGCCTTTTGCTACCGTGAGGAGAAAAAAACAGAAAAAGCATTGGAGTTTTATCTCAAAGCGGAAGCACTCAAACCTAACGACCTTTGGAATACCAAAAATATTGGTTGGTGTTATTCTGCACTTTCAAGGTATGAAGAAGCACTTACTTATCACCATAAAGTTGATGCCCTTGACCCCAATGATAGCTGGAATTTGAGAAATGCAGGCTGGTGCTATATTAAGAAAAAAGAGTATATGCGTGCTTTGGATTTTCATTTGAGGGCTTACAAAATTCAGCCTAATGATAGCTGGAACGTGGGAAAGCTGGGCTATTGCTACTACCGCACAGGTGATTATGATAATGCACTCAAATATCATCTTATTGCAGACCAATTAGGCTCAACAGAGCCTGAATGGAACAAAGGTAGGATTGCTATTTTATATTTTATCTCCAAAGATTTGGAACTTGCTGAAAGATTTGCGCAAGATGCGCTTAATTTGGAGCAAGATGAGTTTTATATTATGCTGCAAGGACACATCAAACTTTGTTCGCAAAAATATGATGAAGCTATCATAAAATACAAAGAAGCTGCCGCAATTTACAATAATCAAGACAATATGATGGCTGATTTTGACGAACTGAAACGCTTTATCTCGGATTATGGCGTGTCTGCGGAAGGTATTGCTCGTGTAGAAGAAAAAATCAAAGGATTTTAAATTTATAACTAAAATATTTACCAAAAAAGCCTTTCTAATAGTTAGAAAGGCTTTTTTAGGATTTTGCTATAATAGAGTTTATGAATAATTCTATTTTTAACCACCCCTAACTCCTCCTTAGGAAGTAGGGGGACTTTTCAAAGACATTTTTGAGTTATTCATAAACTCTATTGTTTTATTTGTCGTTCCCCACGTGGAACGTGGGAAAACAGACAAGCAATGTATAGCAGTATGATTTTAATTATTTATTTGATTTCTGAATTTTTCAATAAATCTGCTTTAATTTGCTTCATTCGCTCATTTTTATCTATTTGGTCAAAATTTACTTCCTCCAAAGTAACTCTTTCTAGCAAATCCATTACTTCTGGGTGATGTGTCATAGAAAGCCCTGTTTTCACATCTATATACTTCATTGTCGTCCAAAGGTGGTTTTTTAAGATTTTGTTTTCCAAATCAGTCATATAAAGTTCTACTACCATTGTATTTTCATTATGGAAAATAATGCTAGAGTGAATAACCACATTCTCACCCACAAGCGCAGGACGAAGATAAGAAATATTATGATTATAAGCTACCCAACCCGCCTTAAATTTCTTAAAAAAGTCGGCAGAAGTTAGTTTATATGCCTGAAAAACGTGGTCTTCACGAGCATTGAAGTAGTAATCAAAATATTTGGCATTATTGAGATGATTGAGAGGGTCGCAGTCTTGAAAACGAATAATCATCTTGGAAGACATTTTTTTGGCGTATTTTTTATTTTTAGAGATTTTGAACATTAGATTTTGTCTATTATTTTGTTGATTTAATTGCCACAGATGCACATAAATACAACACGTATTTGGAACAATTATACCCTGATTTTTCTTGCAAATTTACTATTTTTTAGGAAAATCTTAGTAATATTCTTTTCAATAAAAAATAAATATCACCAAAAACTTGACAAACGGTACTTTGATGTTGTATATTGCAAAAAAATACTGCAAAATGCCATAAAATATTTAATTTATATTGCTTTTAAGGACTATTTTCTCTTTATTTTTGTTGTAATAATACCGCAAGTTATTTGCGTGAGCAGTTGTGATTATACTTATTAAAAACTCACAACTCACAACCCACAACTCTTAATCCCTTTTTAGATGAACTCAATGAAACTCTCCGAGTACAAGTTTGACCTTCCAAGCAACCTAATAGCGTTGTATCCCAACGAAAACCGTGATGAGGCACGTCTTATGGTGGTTCATAGAGATACCAAAAAGATTGAACATAAACTGTTTAAAGATGTTTTGAGCTACTTCAATGATGGTGATTCTATGGTTGTCAATGATACAAAGGTGTTTCCTGCAAGGCTTTACGGAAATAAGGAAAAAACGGGAGCAGATATTGAAGTGTTTTTATTGCGTGAACTTAATCCTGTAAACCATTTGTGGGACGTTTTGGTTGACCCAGCACGAAAAATTAGGGTAGGAAACAAACTTTATTTTGGTGATAGCGACCTTGTAGCGGAGGTCATTGATAATACAACCAACAGAGGGCGTACTATTCGTTTTCTGTGGGACGGTTCACCAGAAGATTTTTATAAAGCCGCTTATGCGCTTGGTGAAACGCCTTTGCCAAAAGTCATCAATAAAAGACGCAAAACAGAGCCAGAAGATGCGGAGCGTTTTCAGTCTATTTTTGCCAAAAATATTGGGGCAGTGGCTGCGCCTGCGGCTTGTCTTCACTTCACAAAACAACTTGTTAAAAGGTTGGAACTCAAAGGAGTAACCGTCTGCCCTATTACTTTGCATATTGGTTTGGGTACGTTCCGTTCTGTTGATGTAGAAGATTTGACAAAACACAAAACAGACTCTGAAAACTATGATATTACTGAAAAAACGGCAGAAATTATCAACAAATCATTAGACAATCATAAGCGAGTATGCGCCGTTGGCTCTGGTACTTTGCGTGTTTTGGAGTCTTCCGTAACAGCAAAAAACCGCATTAAAGCAGCCTCTGCGTGGACTGATAGGTTTATTTTCACGCCCTACGAGTTTAGAGTACCTAATACGTTGATTACTAATTTCCATTTGCCAGAATCTACACTTTTTATGAGTGCTTGCGCTTTTGGAGGCTATGATTTGATAATGACTGCCTACCAAGAAGCCATTAAAGAAGAGTATAATTTCTTTGCCTACGGTGATGCTATGCTGATTTTATAGGGTTTCTAAACTACTATTTTCAAACCTTCAAAGTTTTTAATACTTTGAAGGTTTATTTTTGCTTGTTACAAAATTTCCAAAAACTTCTTAATTTCTGCTTCTGCAAATATTTGTGTAATTTTCTCTTGTTCTAATCTGATATTACTTAGTTTTAGGTATTCGTAAAGCCCTGTTTCTGCGTCAGAAAGATATTGCAAAACTTGATTTTTTGCAGGCGTTCCCGCTCCAAACTGAAAATTTTCTAGCGTTTCTTCGTCCATCATAATGGCAATAGTATTGCGGAAATAGCTTCTGCATTGATTAAGGATTTGAAAACCTTGCGCATCAATATCTCCCCAATAATAAAACTGTTTTTCTTTCAACCACTCAATATTTTTCAGATAACTGATACTAAAACCGCCTCCACTCCAAATAGCAATAGTATTTTTGAGCTTTGGCAAAGTAAGAAAATTCATTAAGTTTTCAGTAATAAAAATATTATCAAAGTGAAAACCAGGATTGAGATGATAATTTTGGTAATAATTTTTCAGCTCTTTTTCCGTAAATGAAATATCCGTTATGTTTGAAAGTGGACTTTTTGACACATCTAAAAAACGTATTCTGATAAGTTGTTCCCTTGAAAGCAAATTAAATCTCTTCTCAAAATCTTTCTCATTTGTATCTATGTCGTTGGGTATCAAAAAGTTGAGCAAAGAGGCAATAACACTTTCATTTTCCTGAATATATTTTGTATGCACATCAATTGGAAGCTGCCTGATGTATAATTGCGGTTTGGGCGTGGCTATGAAATACCGACAAACTTTGAGCGTATCTAGCCAAGTATTGTGTTCAATTAGTTTTAAAATATTGTTATTTGTTTTTATCCATTCGTTTAACAAAGGCAATTCTTTGATAATAATGGCGTAATTTTTCCGAAATATTTGGTATTCTTTTTCTTTATTAGTGATTTTTAGGTAATCTTTGATGCTTTCAATAATTATTTTTGTAGGAACAAATTGTTTGCCAATTTTAGCAAACTGTTGTTCTTCTAAAACTAATTTATAACCAAATTTTTTGCTTTCTTTTGTGTCATTTTCTGTATTATTTTTTGAATGATTTTGCAATAATTCTATGGCTTTTTTATGTTCCAAAACCTTACTTTGTATATCTTTTGCGCTGATTTTACCAATTCTAGAAATTTCTCTCGGAAAAAAAGAGACAGCATTATCATCAGCTAAATCATCAGAGAGATTATCAGCAATATAATCAAGTAAAACGTCTTTCCACCACGCCAGGCATTGTTTTTGAATTTCTTTTGGTGTAATCATTTTTATTTAATTATTGATGTTACGCAAATGTATTTGTAGAGACGTTGCTTGCAACGTCTAAACCCAGAAAAGCGCATTTAGTTAATTGTTTGTCGTTTCAGACGTTGCAAGCAACGTCTCTACAAAAAATTTAAAAATTATTCATTCATTGCTTTGTAGGCTTCTTTGTTCTTTTTGTACTCGTCAATAGTCATATTTTGCAGTTCAGAGCAACTTCCTTCTGTGTTGTTAGAAACATAATGAACGGCATTGACATAATTTTCAATAATATTTATTTTTTGGAGTGGCGTAACAATAAGCAACTGCAAATTTAGTTTCCTAAAAAGCTGCAAACCGTATTCTGTGCTTGCATTATCACCTTTTCCAAACGCCTCATCAATCACCACAAAACGGAAAGATTTGCTTTTTGGCTCACCAATTTTCAGCCCAAATTGGTCTGCCAGCGCAGATGCTAAGATTGTGTAAGCTAATTTTTCTTTTTGCCCACCAGATTTTCCAGAGCTGCCAGGGTAAAATTCTTTCTCCACGTTGTCAGCGACATATTTCTCACTTGCATTGAAATCAAACCAATTTCTCACGTCTGTTACTTTGTTTGTCCATTCAATATCTTTATTTTCGTTGCTTCTAAACCTATTCAGGATTTTCTGAACGGCGTTAAAGCGGTCTTCTGTGTAGGCATCACTCGTGCTAAAAATGTATTCCAAACAGGCTTTTAAATCTTCTTTGAAAATTTTAATGTCTTGGTCTCTGTTTTTATCTGCAATAAGTTCAATGAAAGTACCGTTACTATACTCAATTTCTTTCATGTTTTCATTGATACTTTTGATTTTATGTTCAATTTCTTTTTCGTGCATCTCCAACTTGTTCTTAAAAGCCGTAATATCTTGCACAGTATTCTCGTTGAGCATTGTTTTGAGGGTTGCCTCGTGTTTTGGCAAACCTTCTTTAATGATTTTCTCCAGTTTATCCAAATACTCGTTTCGTGCCTCTATTTCGTCAGAAAGCTCCAAAGATTCAGAAGGAAATTCATTTTTATATTCCTTCATTTGCTTGATGATTTTATCTCGCAACGTGCTTTGTTTCTTCCTTATGGCATCTTTTTCGTTATTTTGCTTGTCTTTGAGTTCTTTTTCCGTTTTGTCAATATTTTTTATGGTCAAGCTAATTTCAGCCATTTCCGTTTCAATAGCTGCTGTTATTTCGGAGGTGAGGTTTTGTTTTTCATTTTCAAGAAAAATTTTCAAAATCAGTTGAGATTCCACAATACTGGCTTTATTGTTGATAATTTTTTCTTCCAAATTGCCAACTTCTTTGGTTTTCCCCGTTTTATTTTCTTCAGATTTAGAGATTTCCACAATCACCAAATCTAATTTTTCTTGCAGTGTTTTGAGTTTATCATTACTTTTTTCTAGTTCGCTTTTTTCCTTTTCCAGCAAAATAATATTTTCAACTTCATCTTTCCAATTAAGTTCAAACCAATCTTTGTAGGCAACTATTTGGTTGAGTTTTGCCTGCAAGAAATTATTATTTTTATTTTTATTTGAAAGCGCAATCAGTTTATCTTCAATGTCTGAAAGTTCGTTTGTTTTTTCTTTCAAATATTTTTCAATAGCTTTTATTTTCTCCTTATTTGTCCACCCAAGAATAAAATTTGTTTTGTCTTTCAAATCAAATCTATCATCTTTTGTGTGTCTTTGGCTACCAATTTTGAATTGTCCTTCTTTGGTAATCACGTCATTTTGCCTCTGGAATTCCTCCATATCAACGCCTTTCAAATTAAATCTTTTTTGAAGTTCCGTTTCCAACCAGTCTTCAAAGGGCGTGTTTGGCTTGATGTCAATTTTATTCACCACAGAATCTTGGTGAATATTATCAGAAAAAGTGCTTGCTTTGGTAGTGTGAGGCACTTTAAAATACTCAAATCTCATTCCTCTTTTGTTGGTATCTATCAAGCGTTTTGTGTTGATATAATTGCTGATTTGCTTGTAATATTTTTCAGGCACAAGCATACTTATCCCAAAACCTCTCAAAAGTCTTTCCAACGCACCTTCCCAATCTTTTTCATTGTCATTGACTTTGAGCAACTCACCCACAAACGGAATTTCATTTTCATTGATTTCCAAAGCGGTTGCCATTTCCTTACGAATATTCAAAAAAGCCAACGGAATCTGATTTTCTCGTTGTTTTAGAGAAGTAAGTTCTTTGGTTTCTGCGCTGATTTTATCTTCAATAGTTGTTTTTATGGCTGCCATTTGCCCACGTTCTCCCGCAATTTCTTCTTGTAATTTTGCGCATATTTCTAGTTTTTCTGTTGTATTTTTCAGATTTCTAAAAAAAGTTTTGTCTGTATTGGCATTTTCCAACTCACAAATTTTTGTGAGTGCGCTATAATCTTCGTGCCTGACTTGCTTTTTTGTTCTTTCTTCATTTTTCTGTTTGATAAGCGTAGCAATTTGTTCTAATCTTGCGCCGCCGTTGTTGTTAATGTCTTGTTTTAGTTGATTTTGCGTATCTCTTTTTTCGTTTAGAATAGTCGTAATTTCACTAAGTTGGGCATTAAGTTGCAATAATTTTCTTGTACAATCTTCTATTTCAGTTTCAAGCAAAGTGATTTTTTTGCTGGCAAAATAGCTTGGAATTGCCTGCACAATCTTCCCAATTATTGAAATTCTCTCTTCAAATTTCCCAAAATTCTCACAAAGCTCCACAAGTGGCGAAAGCGCATCTTTTTGTTTTCTGGCATTCTTAACGGCATTAAGTGCTTTATTTAGGTCTTCAAAGCGTTTTTTCAGGTCTTCTATTTTCTCTTTGATGTCGGTTTGTTCCAGCATTTGCTCCCTTACGAACACAGTCAGACTGCTTACCGCTTTCATAGAAACCGTCTGATAAAACAGACCAATAGCTTTGGTTTGCATTCCAAACAACTGACAAAAACGCTGGCTATATTTGGTGAAATTATCATCAAATACTTCCGTATGTGAAAGCATCTTCATTCGTTTTCTTAGTTCTTTGGCATCTTCAATAACTGAAAAATCCTCTTTAATGGACAGTGGGAGCTTTTCTCTGATAATAAGAAGTTTTTGTACTTTTCCGTTTTCTATCCAAAATACTTGTGCCAACGCCACAGATTCGTGGTAACCTTCGTTGTTAAAATTAGCAATTATTACGCTAAAAGTGGTATCATTTATGCCGTTGTAACGCAAAGAAACAGCTTTTTCTCTTGTATCTGCTTCCTCACTTTTAACGCTTTTGTATGCGCCTTTGATGTAAGTCATCAAATTTCTTTCGTTTTTTTCTGCGCCAGCGGCTTTATTAAAACTGATTTTTTGTTGTGGCACAATAAGGCAAGTAAGCGCATCTACCAGCGTAGATTTGCCTGACCCAATAGAGCCAGTCAGCAGAGAATTGTTGCCATTAGGCTCTATTTTCCACGTTTTGTTGTGAAAAGTCCCCCAATTAAGTAGCTCAACTGAATGCAAACGGAAGCCAATTTGTGCATTATCTATTTCTGTCGTTATTTCGGTCATTATTTTGTTCGTTTTGGCGTTTTGGTTGGCGTTTTACTTACTACTTTGGTTGATTTTTTGATTGGTGTTTTGGCTGATTTTTTAGCTGGAATTTTGCTTGGTGCTTTACTTATTGCTTTTCTTGGCACTATTTTTGGCGTTTCATCTGCTATTTCACCTGCCATTTCATCTGATGTTTCGTCTGATGTTTCGTCTGATATTTGGTTAGTGTAATTTTTTAGTTTTTCTAAAGCATCTTTAACTACATCAGCATTGACGAAGGCTTTTATAATTCTATTTATTTCGTATTGTTTGTCTTCTGTCTTCATTTGTCGCAAAAAACCTTCTTCAATGACTTTTTTGATGGCAGCTTTAATTTTCTTTTGCTGATTTGCTTCGTTGGTTGTTTCCTTATAAAAGGGCTTTGCAAGGTTAATAATGTCACTTTCCGCTAATATTGCCTTTGTAAACTCGCCATCTCTGTCGTTTTCAATCATATGTTTGCGCAAGAGCAGACACATAAGAGAAACATCAAAATTAAGCTGTCTTTTCTGTATTAGTTTTGGTATTTCGTTGTTGTCGTTGTCTTCTGTATTTTCAACGTCTTCAAAATCTTCAGAATCATCAATATTCTTTATATTTTCGTTGTTTTTCGTTGTTTTTTGTTTGAGATAGGCAAAACCTTCTGCTGTATCAATAATCAAATCAAGATGAATATCATTAAAATATTTTCTCACATCAATTTCATTTTCAGGCTGCAAAAGTGCGTCCCAAATTTTTTCGTTATGGCTATAAATAATGCCTTTCAGCAAAGCCACGAGTATAATTGAATAGGATTTTGTCATAAATTTTGGTTTATTTTTGTTGGAGTTTTTTAGATTAAATATATTTGTAGGGGCTGGGCTTGCCCCTGCCCAAATGCGAAAGCAACACGTAGAGCATTTTATACTGTTTTTATTTGTCGTTTTGCTTTCGCACTTGGCTTTCGCAAGTTGGGCAGGGGCAAGCCCAGCCCCTACATTTTAATACAATACTTATGTTATTTTACTCAATATCAACTATTTACAGAAAATTATTTGAGGAACTTTCAGACTAAAATCCTTGTTTGTTTTGATATTTTTTATCTCAATAAAGTCATATTCTTCATTTTTGATGATATGTTTATTGTTTTCTTTTGACGCAATCTCTATGTACGCCACCACTTCTGCCACGCCTTTTTTAATCTCAAATTCCTGTAAAAAATCAGGAAAAGTGATATGTGTTTTGGTTTTTAGAGCGAGTTTGATGTTGTTTTTTAGGGCAATTGTATCTATCTCAAATTGTTCATATAATTGTGTATTATTGTTGGTACTTGTGCCTTCTTCTGGGCTGTTGTTAGCAAATTTTATCTTTTCTGGCGGACTAAAAAGCGGCTTATCAATAATTAAATCAATACTTATGATGTCGTCTAATGTCAGAAATTCAAATTTATTAAAATCACTATCTGTTTTTGGGTTGATGTATGCGTTGTTGTTTGTGTTAGAATTTAAACTAATAATTTTCAGCATTTCTTGAATATTATCATAAATTCTTTTGTTTTCAAAGAATGATTTATGTTCCAAATACTTGCGTAATTGCTCAAAAAGCGAGTTTGTTGATTTTTTGGTTTTGTCGCCTGCTTCTATCAAATTATTTCTGATGTTGGCAATACTAAAATTTTTGTCTTGCACTTGTTGCACCGCAGGGATAGCCAGCACTTCATTTAGCAGTTTTTCAAATTCTTCTTGTTTTGAATTTGACAAAAGAAATTCCCAAAATGCAGTAAAACTTTTGCCTTGGTCTTCTTCCAAAATGTTGCTTTGTTGCTCAAAAAGGTCTTCCAAAACATCACCTTTTGCAAGTGTTGTGGTGATTATTTTTTGCCTAAATTTCTTATCTAAATCACGAAAATTCTGCTCTACTTGCCTAAAATCCGCTAATAAATTTTTGGCTATATCTTCTATGAAAAAGTATTGTTCTTTTATTTGTCTGTCGTCCAGCGTATCTATTTTACCATTTTTAACATCTTGAATTTCTTGTTCAATGGCTAATTTTTTCTCTTCTAGTTCTTTAAGTCTTGTGTTGGCATCAGTTTTTGACTTGCTAGAAAGGTTTTTTAGGCTTTCAAACAAATTTTTCAGCCTAGATTCTTGTCCTATAAACTCACGTTTTTCTAGGCTATCAACCACTTTAAAGGTGTTTTCTGTGGCAGGCGTTAGTTCGTAATCAAAGGTATCATTTTTGGCGGGAAACTTGCGCAAATAGCCCGCATTTGTCCAATCTGTCAAATATTGTTTTGGCTGTTTTGGAAATTTAAGTTTTTCTTGCCCATTTTCTTGATTTCCCTGATTATTTTTCTGATTATCTTCTTTATTGAGGAAATAAAGGTAATCAGAAAGAAATTCTACCAATTCTTTTTCAGGAATGGTATCAATTTTAAAGCCGCTTTGATTTTGTTTGAAGGATTTGAACAAAAAACTGATAATAAGGTCTGCATTATCAGCTTTGAGGAGTTTTACGGTATGGTGGGATTTGAGTAGTTGGTATATTTTTTCAAACGTCATTTTGCTGCAATGTAAGGAAGAGGTACGAAGTTGGAGGTACGAAATACGAATATAAAACTTTGATTATTAAGTCATTGTAAAAAAAAAAATTAAGTTATTTAGTTTCTATTCCTAAAATACTAAAAATATTCTCTCAAAAATAATTAAAATAAGTTGATATTACAAATAAAAGAGAAAAACAACAATATTTTTAATCCTAAAATCTCATAATTAGGTGAAAACATTGTTATTTTGCATTCAACCTAGCAGGGCGACATATTTATAATACAATCCTCCAAGCCAGCGCATAATGGCTTGGGGTGTTGGTCTTTAGCCTTTGTTGGTATGCCTTTTTTGCCGTTAGTTCGTTGTTGGTGTCGCTAACGCTAGAACGCCAACAACGGTGGTAGTTTACTTTCACAAAACACAAAAAAATGAAAAAAATAAACTTATTTTATGTTATTTTCTTTTTGGCAAATTTCAATATTTTTGCTCAGAAAACTCCTCTTGATGCAGGAATCAGCAAAATACTGAACAAAAACCAACTCATTACGTTGCCTGCAAAACTCATTTTTTTTGTGAATAACATAGAAGGAGAAATCAGAAGAGAATATAGCGAGGCTTGTGAGGGCAATTTTTATGATATTTGGGACACCAAAACTGGTGTAAACATCATCTACGTAACGCTTTTAGACAAAACACAATATGTGAGCATAGTTTACAGAGAAAGTAATAAAGTGGCTG
This sequence comes from Raineyaceae bacterium, assembly GCA_043772375.1. GTDB lineage: Bacteria > Bacteroidota > Bacteroidia > Cytophagales > Thermonemataceae > JANYGM01. The sequence continues at coordinate 11,368 of JAYVGJ010000259.1, forward strand.
GGCTTCCGCTTGGGCTTGTTTTTAATGAAAGCACCTTTAATGAATGTAAGAATAATTTTAAGCAATATAATGCTAAATGGTCACAAGTGTTTGAAAATGAACAAGATAATACTATAAGTCATTTTCAACTTAGTTTTGCTGTTGGTAAACTTTTTATTGATTTAGACTTTTTTGGAGAAGATAGATTGCTGCAATCAATAAGAATAGCCACAAAGAAAATGGAGTAAATAGGCTAAATTTGTTTATTGTGCTTATTAGACTTCCTGCGAAAGTCGGAATAGTAGCAATTCCTGTGGTGTCAGGTTTTTCTACCTGACACCAAACTACGCCAAACAATGTATTTAAGCACTTCTATACCAAAAAGCCACGCTATAAGTGTGGTTTTTGTGTTTATGATTTGTGCCTTTGCTGGTATGTCTTTTGTTCTAGCAATACCAACAAACGCACTAATGATGATATAGAGCTTGTGGGGGATTTTTAAGTGATAACAAAATAGCAACAAAAAAGCCTTTCTCAGTTTTGGAAAGGCTTTTGTAGCTTATAGCAATTTTAGGCAATATTTTTAAATTCATCAACACCAATAACAGTATCATATAATCCTATTTGCTCTATTTCGTGTTTGCTGATGCCTGAATACGAAAGACTCGCATCTTCGTATCTTTTGAAACCATGAACAGCTTCATTCATTTTGGAGCTATTAAATACGTTGAGGCTTACTAAAATTTCAAAATCTGCCACACTCAAGCCTGTTACTTTCTTAAATAAAGCGGGTTCTAGTTGCGTTATCACATCTTTCAAACCTTTTTCTCTGTAATCTGTCAAGTACATAAAAACAGGAATACGAGTTGAAAACTTAATCAGTTTGTCCTGAATTTCTTTGCGGAGACTCTTTTGTTTTTTCTCATCTTCTGTGAGTTGCTTTTTTTCTTCTTTTGATGGTTCTTTGTTGCTTGCTGCCTTCTTTGCTTTCTTTATGGCATCTGATTTGTTGATAATAGTTGTTATTTCCTGGTTTAAATTCCTAAAACCCTCAATACTCATCAATGCTTTCATAGCAAGTTCACTTTCCATTAGTTTTTTTAAGGTAGCATTATCTACGTTTACCAGTAATGCACTTTGCCACCTACGAGCCAAAAGTGTTGCGGTTGTGCCACTCATAGCCATATCAAGCACGTCAGCAGGGTTTAGCTCTCTCATAGAACTACCATCATAACACAAGACTGGTAGAAACTTTATGAAATCAGCTACTTTCTTTTCTGGATTGGTTTCTTGTACGTCCAGACTACAACTATACTCCTGAATTTGCCTTAACGCTCTGTCTGGTGCAAAATCAAATACATAGCATTCTTCTTTGATAATAACTTCTTTGTTGGCATCATCTCCTTCAGGGTTTTTAATCACCCAAGGTGTTTGCACACGAAAAGCCGCCTGAAAATAAGTTTCTGGGCTTGTTGTGTTTCTTAGCATAAACATTCCTGTCCATGGTTTTACAGAAACGCCTGTCGTGAGTTTTCCACAAGATAAAGTAATGGTTTTGCTTTCCAACGGATTTGCCATCTGCGCCAAAACAGGTGGTAAAGCCTCTGCGCCTATGCCTGCTTGCGTACCTGCACAAACTATTACTTTATATTCGTGATAAAATTTGTTTTGGCGTTTTGCAAGCAAATTTTTCATAGCAAAACAGGAAGAAACAGTCGGCAAAAACCAAAAAGTGTGCGACAACAAACCAAGCAAACGAACATCAGAAAACGGCATAGGCGGTTTTGTGCCTGTACGCAAATCATCTTGAGAACTTTCCAAATACTCTCCCCTAATCAAATTAAGCCATTTTTGTACTTCATCTTCATACTTAAAAACAGCTTTTACACCCTCGTTTTCAGCGGAAAAAAATATGTTCAAATCAAATTCGTCAAACTCTCCTTTTAGCGCAATTTCTCTGATAGCCGCTGGCAGCTGATAAGTAAGTAAAACCATTCTTGCCAAAGACAAATAAGGGTTTTTTGTGCCTTTCCATTCTGTTTTTGCCCTTTGTTCGTCTGAATATGTCCAATTATATATTTGTTCCTCAATAAATTCTCCTGACCCAATAGCCCTAAATGGCGTTCCTGAAAGATACAAATATCCTTTTGTAATAAGTGGCATCTGTTCTTGGTCATACAAAGACAAACCACCATCTAAATATTGTTGCTCTTTTTTGTCTTCCACCTCAAAAAGGTCTTTAGCATTATCTCGCCACGCTCCATAATGATATTCGTCCAAAATAACACAATCCCAATGAATGTTATGCGCCCATTCATTTTTCTCCTTGATACCACCCAACTCGTTTTTACCCAAAAAATCCTGAAAAGAGGCAAAACAGACCATAGGCTTACTTTTATCAGACTTTTCATAAGTCAAAATATTTTTTGCCACAAATTGCCAACCCTTAAAATCAACGTGGTTATTCAAATCCTCTTCCCACGCAGTACGTACCGCAGGCTTAAAAGTCAGTACCAAAATCTTTGTCCAACCCATTTTTAGGGCTAATTGATACGAGGCAAAAGTTTTGCCAAAACGCATTTTTGCATTCCACAAAAAACGAGGGATTTTGTCTTTTTCTACTTTTGCCTCCTGAAAATAAGCATAAGTTTTATCTACCGCTTGTTGCTGTTCTGGGCGCATTCCAAAGGTTTCTGTACGCTTGTCATCATTGCGTTGCCCACTTTTAATGGCTATCATTGCCGCTTTTATGTCAGCTACATTGCATTTAAACCATTCTCCCTCTGGATTAAAATAACCATTCTCACGTAAGTATTTATGTACATCTAAATCCATAAAAATACTGCCATCATTGCGCATAGCCGTTTCCTCAAACATAATCTTGTACGGAAGCGCACCAGGGCGCAATGTTGGGTACTGTTGCGCCACACGCCTTTTAGCATCAAAATTAGTAAAACCTATTTTTAGCAAACCTTTATATTGTGGGTTGGTATCAAGATACGCATAAATAGTAGGGTTGCTACTTGTACGAGCAGGGAAAAATTTTGGGTTCATTGGCTTTTTATGGTAATATTTATGTAAAGAAATAGTATCAAACTGTATTCAAAAACCCTTAGGGTGTAATATTTTGGTATTCAGAGTTTTAACCAAATTACACCCTAAGGGTTTGGCGCATCAAACTACTCATTTTCCAATACCATTGGGCGCACCATACTCTCTATAAATGCTATTTCTTCTTCTGTAAGATTGTACTTTTTGTACAACGCAGCATCTGTCCAAGAAACATCAAAATCTTGAAGTGGAACAAAAGAATAAACAGCTTTTGCAGCGTGTTGTGTATTTTTTCTTAATAAAACTAAAAATCTAAAAAATTTAGTTTGAATATAAGAAATTACATTTTCTGCTCTTTTCTTTGTTGAATATGGTCCAATTACTAAATAGGTTTCAGTACAACAAGTATTAGGCTCACCAATAAATGGTTTATTGATAATTTGGTGTGGAAAATCCTCTCCAGCCCCATACGCCATAGTTATATAAACTTTGTAATCATCAACCCAATCTAAATTTTGTAAAATTTCAGCCATACTTACATACCCTACTTTTTTGTTTCCAAAAATTTTCACACTATCTTTGAAATAAGTTGTTTTTCCTTCAAAGAACGTTCTAAAAGCGAAAGGTTTTTGAGAACTCACCTGCGAACTAAATACTTTTTCTTTTTTTATTGCTATCTTTTTCAATATTGAAACTGCATCATTATATCTGATAAATATGTCAGTCCCTTTTTCTAACAAATTTCTATCCAATATAGATGTATCACCCCCTCTCAAGGTTTTTACTTCACAAGTCCCTTTATTATCTCTATCCCAAAGAAAATAACAAACGCCACCTTTAATTTCAACTCCTGGAAAACATTCAGAAGACACAGGATAATCTACTAATTTTCTAATGCTGGTGTCATTGAGCATTTCAGAACGAAATTCGTCTAAACCTCTACCACCTGCAAACCAACGAGAAGGAATAATCATTGTCAAATATCTTGGTTGCAATTTCTTTGCTTGCTCCACAAATAAATTGTAAAGTGGTGTTGCACTTGCTTGCGCTCCTCCATCACTTAATTGATAGGGCGGGTTTCCTATAATAACATCAAATTTCATATTAAATAGCTTTTCTGGGTTTTTGGTATGTATAAATTGGTAGGCGTAGGTTTCTAGTGTTTTATCTCTGTCATATACTTCTTTGCTTGCGCCACAAAAGGTACATTTTTTATTTTTCCAGGTATGTTTTACTTTTTTATATTTGATATTCCCCTCTTCTGTATCAAACTGCACAATAGAATATTTGCTATTGGCTAGTTTGGCACAATAAACGGAACGTCTTGATAATAAAGCGGTTAGTTCTGTAATAGCTAATCCAAAAAGTTGTTTTTTGAAAATATGTTGTATGCGTGCATTGAGGTCAGGTATTTGCAATTCTAGCCCTATAATAAGTCTTTTAGCAATTTCTCGTAAGAAAACGCCTGTTTTTGAAACTGGGTCTAAGAAAGTAGCATTTTTGTTTGTCCAGAGTTCTTGTGGTAGCAGGTCTAATATTTTGTTGGCAAGTTGTGGTGGTGTAAAAACTTCGTCATTACTAAGGTTGGCAAGGCAAGTAAGCACATCAGGATTATAGTTATTGTTTATCATAAGGTATTTTAGTTAGAGAAATATTTAGAAAAATGTTTTAGGAAATGTATTTTGGGGAATTCTTGTATTGGCGTGGGTATAAAAGCTTTTTCGCCCATATCAGAAAACAGGTTTGGTGTAGTCATTGGGGTATTATTAAGTAGTTTTTGGAATGTAAAATCTCTTCTTTTGATATAATTGCCTATAAATGCCCATTCAGAGAATATAATAGGCTGATTACCAGTATTTCCGCTAGAATTTCCGCTAGTGTGTGTATTATCATTTTCTGTTGTCAAGGTAAGCGCATTTCCGCAAATAATATTTTTTTCTAAAATAATTTTGATAGTTTTAAAGCAAGTCTCTTTAATTTTTTTCTTGTATAATTTTGTGTATTTCTGTTGGAACAAATCAAAAAGGCGTTCTCTTGCGTGGATTACGTTATCTTGTAGCAAATCAATTCCATAAATGCTGCTGATAGCCAAAACGGCATATTTTTCAAATTCTGGCTGATATTTTTGGTATTTTTTTTGTACTACGTTTAGTTTTCTTTCTAATATTTCTACCAAAAAGTTGCCTGTACCACAGGCAGGCTCTAAAAAGCGAGCATCAATTCTTTCTGTTTCTGCTTTGACAAGGTCAAGCATAGCATTTACTTCTCTTTTTGCGGTAAAGACTTCGCCGTGGTCTGTTACTCTTTCTTTTGATTTGACTTGATTTTCTTGCATATTTTGTATTTATAAGCACGAAAATAAACAAAATATTGCTAATATTTATCAAAAAAGATATTTTTTTTAGAATTTTTAGCCTTAATCAATAAAAAAAGCCTTTCCAAATTTTGGGAAGGCTTTTTTGATTTGGTAAAAATGACAAAATGTCCTCTTCTGTCAGTAAAAACAATTTGGTGCTTATTTTGCAATAAAGATTTTAAAATAATACTTAAAACCTATTTTAACCCCTT
>JAYVGJ010000260.1:0-6801 GCA_043772375.1 Raineyaceae bacterium
AGGGATTAAAATGTTAATTTCGTTTTCTAACTCACGCAATTTACCTAATTTTTCAATATTTTCCGCAAGTTCTGCAAAATTTTTATTATTGGTGAAATATTTGCTTGCTACTTTAAAAATATTTTTCAAAACAGTTTTTAGGCTATCTTTGCCAAAGTCAGCCAAAATAGCAAAAACAAGGTTTTCACTATCATTCCTGTGGTGTCAGGTTTTTCTACCTGACACCAAACTATGTCAAACAATGTATTTAAGCACTTCTATACCAAAAAGCCACGCTATAAGTGTGGTTTTTGTGTTTATGATTTGTGCCTTTGCTGGTATGTCTTTTGTTTTAGCGTTAGCGACACCAACAAACGCACTAAAAAACAACAATATTTATTTTGGAAATAAAGATAAATTTAGCCTTATTGCAAAGCGTAGCAACTGAAATATGGAACAATACATTGTTTGACGTAATTCGTTGTTGGTGTCGCTAACGCTAGAACACCAACAACGGCAGGAAATAATCACAAATAAATTATAATACATTGATAATTAGTATGTTATATACTAATTGGAAATGGATAATAGTTTAAATCTTTACTATTTTATCAATGAAATTCATATTTTTTTTTGTAATTAAGTATTTAACATTTTGTACTCTTTCAATTAATAATGCAACTGCACAAATTACTAAAAAAGCAGATGCTATAATTGTTGAGGTTTTCCGCAAGACAAAAGATAAAACTCCACAAGGGTTCACAGTTTTATGGAATTTATATTATGTTATTATTGAAAACAAGGTATATTCAGGAGATGATTTTAAAAATAATCATATTTTTTTATGTAGGAGTCTTGATGGGTATTTAGATACTATTCCAAATAATACATTTTTAAGGCGTGAATTACGTTTTTTGAAAGATGAAAAAATTGATGGAATACCATTAAAAAAATTCACAACAAAATTACGTGTCATAGATGATAAATTTTACTGGCATAGCATTATTGTTCCAATAGAGTATATAGATTTACCATGGAGAGTTGAGGGTGATGATTTCCTTAAATTTCTTTACATGGATGAGTATAATGCGTTATACATCAAAAAAATTGACTTAAAAAACATTAAAGAGGGGCATTTCCCCAAGTTTATATTAGATAAAATGATTGAGAATAGAAAATGCTTATCAATAGACTCATATTATGGTTTTGAAGACTGTTTAAAAAAGCCCTAGTTTCCTGTGGTGTCAGGTTTTTCTACCTGACACCAAACTACGCCAAACAATGTATTTAAGCACTTATATAAGCAAAAAACCACCTCATTTGGGTGGTTTTTAATTCGTTGTTGGTGTCACTGCGCTAAAACACCAATAACGGCAGGAAATAGTTTACCAACAGTTTACCAATAGTTCACCAACAGTTCACCAATAGAAGGTATATTTTAAGCCCAAATAATGTAAAACAGGTTCAAAATCATTGAATTTTGTTTCCTGTGGTGTCAGGTTTTTCTACCTGACACCAAACTACGTCAAACAATGTATTTAGGCACTTCTATAAGCAAAAACCACCGTATTCTGGTGGTTTTTGCTTGTCTATAAAAAACGCCCCTTTAATTCTTTGTTGGTGTCGTTGCGCTAAAACACCAACAACGGCAGGAAAAGGGCTATCTGACAATTTTTGTGGAAGACCATAAAATATATTTTCGCAACTGTTTGATTTATCAAATTTAATAGCCTGCAACTTGCTCTGTACCATTTGTTTTGTCCCAAAACACCATTTGATAAATCAAATGGCTACGTTTCCACAAAAATTGTCAGATAACCCTTTCTCATTGCTTTTATTACTTTTGTCGCCTGCTTCAGAGGACGGAACACGTAGTCTGCGGTTTTTCAAACTTGTCCTACACAATTCACAATTCTTCTACTTCTTCTTTGATTTTTTTGTGAGAATGAGTATTATTTTTCTGATTATCTTGTTGATTATCAGTATTTTCGTCTAAAAAAGGGTGGCGAGGTTGCCAAGTTTCTGGTTTGTCAAGATAATCTACCAAAGATGGCGCAAGTGCATTAAAAATAATGTTGGTATGTCGCAAATAACAATACATATCAAAGGCATCAGCACCCAAAGAACTCTTAATTTCTGTGGCAGTACGCCCATAATTGATGCTTTTTGAGTTGCTTTTAATCCCAATATGCAAGATTTCATACAAAAGGCTAAGATAAATTTGGTGTGTGGCGTTATAACTATACTCAAAACCTATAAAACTTGCCTCCAATTTGTCATAATTTTCAATAGTAGTGCAAAAACCTACCAAATTATTGTTATCAAAGTAAGCTATCAGCCTAAATTTTTCTCCTAAATGTTGTTTCAAAACGCTGGCATAGCTATTTTGTTGCACATAAAGATTAAAATCAGCATTTTGCGAGATTTTTGTATAAAGTGTGTGGATTTCTTTCTCATAATGCTTAATTTCAGAAAGATTAAGCTCTTTTTTGGTGAGTTCTGCAGATTTTTTTACGGCACGTTTTGCTCTTGCTCGTGCTTTTGCGTGCAGGGCAAGCAAATAATCATCAAAAGTAAGCCATTCTGGTCTGATTTGCAGAAGCATTGCAGGCTGAAAGGCAAATTGTGTGCATTTTTCAGCAACTAACGCATTTTTTGGCTCAAAAAAATCTTTCAAAAAATACATTTTAATGTCAATATCTTGTTTTTTAAGAAATTGTTTTATGCGTCCCATTGCCCAAAAAACAAGTTTCTGACTTATTTCTGCGTTGATATTTTCATTAAATAAAAAACCATTTTCTCCCGTAAGACACAAATTGCCACAAATAAGCATATTTATCTCCAGATTGCGGGCTAGAAGTTCCTTAAATTTCTTAGAAATTTTATGAGATGCTGCCAGCGGTTTTCCATTACGGCTTTCATCAAGATTAAAAATTTTATGTTGTGTATAAATGATGCCTTCTGGTTTACTATCTTTGAGAAAAACGCCAAAAACCTGCCCTGTGTTGTGTAGGGGCATTTGCATACAAACACGCATAAAATCATTTTGGAGAAAAATATTATTATTGGGTGAAATTTGCTCCCAAAAGTGGCTAATTTCCTCAAAATTTTCTGTAATAATTAGCTCAAAACCTAGCGTTTGTTTGTGAAATTTTTGACAAAACACGGATAATTTTTTAGGCGTTTCTGCAGGAATAATCTCCATAAAATAGGTGAGAAGTTAGATTTTTAATATTTTTCAATAAGCTACACAATTATAACTATTTTCTTTGTAAGAAAGTTGAATTTGCACAAATAAATATTCTTTCCACAAAAAAAGCCCTTCCTAGTTTTGGAAAGGCTTTTTTAGGAAGAAGTACGAAATAAGAGGTACGAAGTACGAATATAAAACTCTGATTATTAAGTAATTATTTGTGAAGACACATACAACGGTATTTTTAATTCATAACTCACAACTCATAATTCATAACTTATTTCAAAACTTCTGCAAGTTTATCTTCTAATGCTTTTCCACGAAGGTTTTTAGCAATTATTTTACCTTCTTTATCCAGCAAAAAGTTCATTGGAATACCTTTAATAGCATATAATTTGCCTACGGTGCTTGACCATTTTTTGAGGTCTGACACGTTTGACCACGTTAATTTATCTTTCTCAATGGCTTTTATCCAGGCATCTTTATTGTCGTCAAGCGACACGCCATAGACTGTAAAACCTTTGTTTTTGTATTTCTCGTAAGCTGCGACCACATTTGGGTTTTCCTGACGACAAGGACCGCACCAAGCCGCCCAAAAATCTAGTAAAACATACTTTCCACGAAGTGAGGAAAGGGCTATTTTTTCGCCATTTGGCGACATTTCACTGATTTCTGGTGCAATGCCACCCACGCCCAATTTGCTAAAACTTTCGTATCTTTCATTGATTGATTTTGCAATATTTTCTTTGCCAAAAGCCTTCTGAAATGGTGTATTGAGCTTTTCCATATACAAAGGCTCACTTTCTGTATCCCATCTATATGCTAAAAAAACAGTTGCGAAAGAGCCTAAAAAATTCTCAAAAACATACGCATTCATTTCTTTTTTTAGAGTTGGTGCTATTTTTGTCATAAATTCTTCTTGAATTTTGCTTATTTCCTGCTCATTATTTGCCGCTACTGCAGCTTGATACCTTGCTTCTAGCGGTTTTAGGTATTTTTGTTGTAATTCTTGTTCTTTGGTGTTATAAGCAACCACTTTTTTGGTATCTTCTGAGCCTTTTACGTCCCAAGTACCTTTAGGATTATCAGCTAACTCTTTGTGCGTGAGTGTAATTACCTCTTTGTTTTTGGCAGGAATAAAGACATTTTGCCATTGCCCAATGATAAGTACGTACAAACCAACATTTTCAGTCATTTTTATTTTTTGTGAAAACTCCCCAGTTTTAGCATTTATTTTGATTGTATCTGCCCCAATTGGCTCACTATCAAGGTCTTTGAGATAAACTAAGACAGGGTTTTCTGTTGCTTGCGCCACGGGAAGTTTACCAGAAAGACTAAAAGAAGCATCTTTAGCACTTGCATTATCTTTGGCATTATTGCCTTTTTTTTGTGCGCAAGACTGCCCAACAAGCATAAAAGCAAATAGGAAGATTAGTATTTGTTTCATTTTTTAGAAATTATTTGAAATTTATGTAAGTTTTATAAATTCTGTACTATTTTTTATTTAATACATTTTACAAAAATAGTGCAAAAATCTCTAAAACACAAAAATAAAAAGAATTCTTAGAACTAAGAAACTTTTGGTAAATTGCGACTTTATTGAAATCAGCATAAAATTAAAGGAATTTAACAAATACTTAACAAATACTTAATCAATATTTAACATACCAACAAAATTGGATTTTATTAGGTATTTTGTTTATAAAAAACATTCTAGAACGTGCAAAAACTCACCACAGACCAATTAAATAGACTTTCTACTGACGAATTTCAACAGATACAAAAACATCATTTTGCGCTGGTGCTTGATAATGTACGAAGTTTGAGCAATGTTGGCTCTGTTTTTAGAACCGCAGATAGTTTTTTAGCAGAAAAAATCTACCTTTGTGGCATTACTGGCACGCCTCCAAATAGAGAAATGGAAAAAACCGCTCTTGGAGCTACTCAAACCGTTGATTGGCAACACTTTGCGCACACACACGAGGCATTGCAAGCGTTGCGCTCACAAGGTTATATTATTATTTGTGTGGAACAAGTGAAAAATAGTATTTTTTTGAATGATTTTATTTTTGAAAATATATCAAAAAACGGGCAAGAAAATCAACAAAAAAATCCGCAAGAAAAACCTAAAAAATATGCTTTCGTGTTTGGAAATGAGGTTTTTGGTGTAGCAGAAGACGTGATTGCATTGTCTGATTTTTGTATAGAAATACCACAATTTGGAAGCAAACATTCACTTAATATTTCTGTAACAGTGGGGATTATTTGTTGGGATTTTGTCCGCAAAACAACACTTAAATAAGTACGAAGTACGAGGTTAGAAGTACGAATTTAAAAACTTCACCAGAAATTTTGTATTCATTCATTCTTGTGAAGTCAGGTGTTTCCACCTGACTTCAAGAAATAGCTTTTAACACTTTTAGAGAAAATAAATTTTGTATTTTTTCTCTAAAAAGCAATATTTAATAACGCCTTTGAAGTCAGGTGGAAACACCTGACTTCACCAAACACTTAAAATAGGTACGAAGTAAGAAGTTAGAGGTACGAATTTAAAAGTTATATTCCTTATAAAGTTAGGTGTTTCCATTTGATTTTAAGAAAATATTTTATATTTATTCACAACTCATAACTTATAATTCATAACTCATAATTTAAAATGAAAATTCTTATTATTGGTGGGGGGAATATGGGTAAGACTTATGCAGATAGTTTTACTGCCAATCAAACCATTACAAAAGAAAACCTTTACATACTTAATCATTCACAAGAGAAAGCGGATTACTTTAAAATGCAAGGTTTTCAAAATAGTTTTACTGCAGTTGGAGATTACATAAGAGAAATGGACTTGATTATTTTAGCCATAAAACCCCAAGATGCAAAAGTTTTTTATCCTGTATTGTTGCCTTTTTTGAAAGAAAAACAGCTTTTATTGAGTATTATGGCGGGGGTAACAATGCAAGGAATAGAAGAGAATCTACCTTTGCTGCGTGTGGTGCGTGCTATGCCTAATTTGCCTACACAAATAGGAATGGGAATTACTGGTTTTACGGCAGCTGCGCAAGTTACAAGAGAAGAGCTTTTTATGATACAAAACCTTCTCAATACGACTGGAAAGTCTATTTATTTTGAAGATGAAAATAAGCTAGATGCCGTAACTGCTATTTCTGGAAGTGGTCCTGCTTATGTTTATTATTTTATGGAAAGTATGATAAGTACGGCAAAAGATATGGGTTTTAGTGCAGCAGAGGCGGAATTATTGGTAGAACAAACTTTTATGGGTGCGGTACATCTGAAAAATATTCATCAGTTGAGTTGTGCTGAATGGATAGCAAAAGTTGCTTCAAAAGGTGGCACAACAGAGGCGGCACTCAAAACATTTGCCCAATTTGAGGTCAAAGGAAATATAGGAAAAGGCTTAAATAATGCGCTCAAACGTGCAAAAGAACTGGGAAATTAAATTTATCAGAAATATAAAAAGTTCGTATTGTATTCATTCATAATTCATAATTCATAATTCATAATTTGTATTCAAAATGGCTTTTCAAGGCAAATTACTTATTTTTTCTGCTCCTTCTGGCTCTGGAAAGACAACCATTGTACAACATTTAGTTGCCAAATACGACAATTTG
>JAYVGJ010000261.1:0-4014 GCA_043772375.1 Raineyaceae bacterium
CTAAACGGATTTGTTTACCATAAAAGTTGGCTACAAAATATGCTGATAGCAGCCTCTATGAACGGTTTTAGACAACACCACAAAAAACATTAGTATCAGTAATTTGCAGTACCATATAGATTATGTTGAATGTAATGACCCCTATGGGAATTATTATGTTAGAGTTGATAATAGGTTAATAACAGGAGCTGGAAGAAATCAATTATGAATAAATACAGTTTCTTTTTTCTGTTGTTTTTGTTGTTTGGGATAAAAACCAATGCCACAGCAAACCTTGTTTTAAACCTCTCTGGAACAGAGCGGGACGGCATATTTATAGAAATAGCCCATAATACCTACATAACATTGTCAAGTAGTTTTTTTTACGTAGATATTTGCAAATAAGTGGCGGTGATACAGTTTCGTTGTTATAAAATTAGCCCTTGCTAGTGTCGCCCCGCTGGGGCTAATTACAAAATATCAATGTTGCTATCTAACTATCCGTTCAAAAATTTACTTATCAAAAATATTCTACAAAACATACTCTATTTCATTTTCTGGGTTAATTTCGTTTCCTACCAAAAGACAAGAACTTCCCTTGCCTTCCAACAAATCAAAATAAAGCAAATATTGTTTAGCATTATGTGTATCACGAGCCAAAATATGCCTTGTTTCACCTTTTCCAGACAAAAAAGCACGTCCATCACTCTCAAAAAAGAAACTCCCAATATCTTTCATTTGCCATTGAATTTCACCCATATTTTTTTGTGGTAATCTAAAAAAAACTTCTGCAAGTTGCTCACTATCAGCAAATTGGGTAGCTGCGCCAATATTCCCATCAGTACCCAAAAAGAATGGGGTAAGCGCAGTTTCTGTATCTTTTCTTTCTAGAAAAAACCAAATAATTTCTGCGCCTTCACCTTTGGGCATACTCACCAAATAACGGCTTTTATCCATCACTAAAATAGGGAAAAACCGCCCTGTTGCTATACGTTGGTCGTTTTCGTCCCAAGTCATTTCTACAAGTTTGATTTTTCCAATAACTTGATAGTTTTCTTGCCAATGCACAACCATATTCCCTAGTTTTATCAGCTCCAATTTATCATAAATAGTAGCATTTGACGCATTTAAACGACTTTCAAATGATTGTTCGTGAGAATTTGGAGAAGTTGAAGAAGAGTTTTCTTGTTTTCTTGATTTTATTTCTGATAAATCTTCTACTTGCGGATTTTTAGCCTTTTTTATTATGCGTATTATAAGCATTACAACGCCTATAAACACTATTAAAAAAACCTAAACCAAATAAAAAATTTGCTAATAGAGCCATTTCTTGATGTGTGATATATGATGTGTGATGTGTTGCTATTGTTTGTCGTTAGATAAGGCATTGCCTTATCTCTACATTTACCACAAAAATTGTATTTATATCATATATGACACATCACATATCATATATCAAAAAATTATTTTCTGCGTGAGGAAGACCTAGACGAGCTAGAACTCCAAGACCTTGAATCTGAACGCTTAGAACTACTGCTTGATGAACTTGCACTACTGCGTGAACTGCTTGAAGATGAACTACTTGGCGAACTTTTATAAGATGATGATGAACTTGCGCTACTGCTACTACGTGAACTGCTAGAACTACCAGAACTATAGCCAGAACTATAAGAACGAGAACTGCTACTTTTTGAACTAGGAGAACTATATGAATGTGAGGCAGTTGAATGTGAACTGTACGAATTTCCAGAGCTAGCGGAAGGTGTTGCAGTGCTTTTACTAGACCAAGATTTAGCATCTGATTTTTTTGCAGAATAATAATTGTCGTGTGAAACGCTACTTTGTTGGCGGGGTGAGGTGCTAGTTTTATAGATTTTATTATAATTATAGTCAGATTTTACGCCAGCCACATAAAGATTTTGATTTGCTAAAAACCATTTGCCATATAAGGCGTGTTTTTTTGCTAAGATACGCATATTTGCGCTTTCAGAGCTATTTCTGATAATACTTGTGTCTGTTTTATCAAATTTCATTTTATCAATATCATTTATTTGTGCATTCAATAGAGAATCTTGCGACACAAAAGCAAAATAACCATCTTTATTTTCTGCATATTCGTGGTCTAAAAGTGAAAATGGCATATTTATTTTGTCTAATGCTATGGCAGTATTTCCATAATTAGGCATTCCTCTTAGTTTTACAGCTTCCTCTGCACCTTTATTTACAATCAAAAACAAAGAATCAACCTTATGAAAAGCAGGTACAAATTCAGGTTTTAGCTTTCCACGCACCACCAGATAGTCTGCATTTATATCAGAAACCGCCTTGATATAATTGCTATACCTCTGTTCCGTTTCTGTTGTTGGTGTGGTACAATCTTGGTACAAAAGTTGTAATTCTAGCATTCTATTATGCGGAAACACACTTTCTTGGTGCAATTCATCACGCATATTTTGGACTGTGTGTACTTCTGTTTTTTCTTTAAAGTCAACGGAAACAAGTTTTTGCGCTTTATCAATGGTACTTTTCCAAAGTTGGTGTGCTTTTTGGACTTTTTCCAGTTCCGCCAAAATATAATCTTTGTTTTTTTGCTCCAAAGTAGCGTTACTAGCAATGCTTGGTTTTAGGCTTTCATAAGCAGCTAAAAGTGCTTTTTCTGATGTACTATTTTCTGTTATTTCAGAAATAAAGGTGTTTTTTAGGTTTATTTTGTCTTCATAAAGGCGTATTCTATCAGAAAATAGCCAACCAAAAGCCCTCACTTCATTATGATAGCTATACAAACTAGGTAGCCAAAAATTGTTTTTTTGACTTTTTGCTTCCTCATTAAGTTGCTCTATATCTAAACTAATAGCTTTAGTGGCACTTACCCATTTTGTATCATCATCTTTTAGCCAATCTGTTACTTCTGTTTTAATTTTTGTTTCAAAATCAGTCTGACGTTTTTTGTACCACGTAAGATTTTCTTGTATTTCTCTAAAAAGCACTTTGGGCGCAACGAAAAAACAGAGTATCAAACCGCTGGTAATCAAAACAATAGGTAAAATATAAGTTTTCATAAACGCAGAAATTAACAAGAGTTTTTTAAGAAATTATTTTATTGAATTTGATTAAATGGTCAGACCTATTTAATCAAATTGAAATATCTTAGCTTTGATTATCAAAGACTTCCCAAAAATTTCCAACTTTTGGGAAGTTGATTACTGGTTTAATGAATTGATTATCAATATTTTGTATTCATTCACAATTCACAGTTAGTTAGTTTGCGTCTGCGCCTGCAAAAAATTTCTTTTCCACATAATCCGCATTAGCGGCTATTTCGTGAACAATAGCCAAGAAATTAGTATAATTTCCGTTGACGTATTCTGCAGGAATGACTGTTTGCACATAAATTCCTTCTTTTTCTGTGCCGTCTGCTTGCTTCATTTTTTTGAGACAAATCATACTTACAAAGCCGTATTCAGCCTCACGCAACAAATCAACGCTACTAACAGCGGGCGTAAGATGCCCAGCAAAACTTCTGATAAAAAAAACATTTTTATTGAGTTTTGGGTCAAGATATTCACTCAAATACACATATTGATAGCGCAAAGCCTCGCTATCAGCGTATTTGAGGGCATAATCCCATTGATGACCAGCGTTGTTGTCCAGTGGTTTGATATTTTTACCAAAACCAGCCGCAACCGCTTGTTCTATTAGACTTGCAAGATTTGACATTCTTCTGTTGAATTAAATTGTTTGGAATAATTAAAAATCTCCTAAATATAATTGTAAGTTTTTGATTTGCAAGCGTTTTTTTGAATTTATTTTTGCATAGAAAAATATAAAAATAGAAAATAACAAGCTGATTATCAATATTTTATATTAACTTACAATAGACCTCCTGCGAAAGTCGGATAAGTGTATTAAAGTCCCTTTCCCAGCAGGGGAAAAGGGATTTAGGGATAGGGGTTTAGCTCTTTTATTATGATAAATTTATCATAATAAAGGAAATCCTACCTAAATCCGCCCCTGCTGGGAGGACTTTAAAAACAC
>JAYVGJ010000262.1:0-6029 GCA_043772375.1 Raineyaceae bacterium
GGTACGACCTACGGCTATTAATATTAAACCCTTTCAGGGTTTTAATACAATAAATAAAATATTAATCATTTTTTAAAATCAGAAATTAACATTACTGAGATGCCCACCCCAGCCTACATTTACGTGAATAGAACTTAATAATAGGTACATTCCCAAAGAAAACATCACCGCACCGCCCAAAAAAGTGCCTATACTTGGTTGATTAGCCATAATTTTGTTATCTTAGTTTTTGATTTTTAGATAATTTCGGATACAAATTTAACACAAATATAGGATATTTTTTAGAATACCTTTTTACAGTGTAAAAGATTTCAGATTTTTTATTTATGGATTTCCGTGAGTTTTACGTGTAACTTTATTTATAATTTTAATATATTTTTGATAAAAAAAAATTATTTATCCAAAAAAAAGTGTTTCCTTTGTAGTATAATCTAGCCAAAAACAAACTTTTAGAATTATTTTTTGTTATATTTTTATGCCATTTTAAGGCATTTGATGTAATATTTGATAATTTATCATATAAAATATACGCTAACAACAATTATGCAAAAGATAACTACTTTTATTGATGTAAGATTTTTATTTGTTTGTTTCTTACTTTTTGTAGGATTTTCAACTAAAAAATCACAAGCGCAATGCCCAAATATGACTATTACAGTTACTAGCCCAAGTTGTCCAGGTGCTAATAATGGGCAAATTGCGGTTTCACTTTCCAATGTTACAGGGCTTTTTAATGTGGCTTTATATATTGATGTTGTAGGCACAGGGCTTGTGCCAGTGGCGAACTTTCTTAATCAAACGACTAATCCATTCACATTCGCAGGTTTAGCCCCTTCTGATAGGTATATTGTAGTAATTTCTTTTCCTGCAAGTAATCCTGTTCCTGTTGGTTGTGGTAGCATTTTAGCATCTGCACCCATTGTAGTAAATAATCCTAGCATTATTTTTAATCCTACACCTGCGCCCAATATTTGCCAAATAGCCTCACCTCGCACTATATTTGCTATGTATACAGGTAGCGCATTTGGTACAGGTACATTCACGGGTACGGGGATTTCTGCAAGTGGCATTTTCAACCCGACTACGGCAGGAGTGGGTACACATACCATTACATACACGTATGTAACGGCAAGTTGCACCATTGTAGGCACACAAAACATCACCGTAACGGCAACACCTATACTTTCTTTTACTATAACACCCTCTACTATTTGTCGTGCTGGCGGACTTGTACCACTTACTGCCACGCCCACAGGAGGCACTTTTTCAGGTTTGGGCGTTACTGGTGCTAACCTAGACCCAAATGTAGGTGCAAATGGCGTTAGAACAATTACTTATACTTTTACGCAAAATGGTTGCACACGCACCGCTACAAGCACTATCAATGTGGTAGCTAATACAACTGTTTCATTATCAGGACTTCTGCCTGTTTATTGTACCAATGCACCTAGTGCTACTGCAACGGTTTCTCCTGCTGGTGGCACGCTTTCAGGCGCAGGCGTTAGTGGGCTTACTTTTAATCCTGCTACGGCTGGCGTTGGTTTTCATACACTTACCTATACTTTTCTTCAAAATAATTGTACTTTTACGGCTACTCGTGTGGTAGAAGTACGAAATCCTACGGTTGTCGTTACTTTTACTAATTTATCTCCTACGTATTGTGTAAATGCTGTTCCTTTTGGGCTTACGGCTTCTTTGAATGGTGGCACTTTCTCTGGGAATGGCGTTGTAGGCAATGTTTTTACCCCTACTAATGCAGGAATTGGCACACATATTATTTCTTATGCTTATAATGATGCAGGTTGTGCAGGAATTATCACGCAAAGTGTGCAAGTTGTTGCACCTGTTGCGGTAAGTTTTAGCGGTTTGCCTGTGGTTGCACCTGTTTCTTATTGCAAAACTGCCCCTGCGCTCACGCTCACAGGTACGCCTGCTGGTGGTATTTTTTCTGGAAATGGTGTTTCTGGAAATTCTTTTGACCCCAACAACGCAAGCGTAAACATTGGCGTAAATGCTATCACTTACACAGTTACGCAGAATAATTGTACTGTTTCATCTACACAAAATGTTATCATTACTGCCCCACCCACTATTATTTTTGGAGGCTTGAATGCTACTTATTGCCTTGCTTCTCCTAACGTAACTATTGCTGCCACACCTGCTGGTGGCACTTTTTCAGGAGTTGGAATCTGTTGTACTAATGTTTTTAGCCCCGCTACAGCTGGTGTGGGCATTTATACCATTATGTATTCTTTTACAAATAATGGTTGTACGACCATAGGAACACAAAATGTTGAAGTTATTGCGAATCCTACGGTGAGTATTGTAGGGCTTAGTAGTCCTTATTGTTTGAGTTCTGGAACGGTAAATCTTACTGCTACGCCTGCTGGAGGCACTTTTTCTGGTACTGGTGTGAGCGGAACGGTTGGAAATTATATCTTTAATCCTACTACTGCTGGTATTGGTTTTCATACCATTGATTATGTGGTTATTTTGGGTGGTTGCTCTTTTAATACTTCTCAAGTAGTTGAGGTAAAAACTGGTACTGTAACGCCTACTATTGCAGGTTTGGGTACAAATTATTGCTTACTTGCACCTTCCATAAACCTTACGGGAACGCCTGCAGGAGGCACTTTTGTAGGTGCAGGAATGTCTGGAAATACTTTTAATCCTTCTGTGGCTGGTGTAGGAATGCATACAATTGCCTATAATTTTAATAGTGGTGGTTGTACTTCTAGTGCTATTCAGACCGTAAACGTAACGCCAACGCCCATAATAGTATTTCCAAACACCATTCCGACAAGTATTTGTGTATCTGGCACTAATATTTCTCTTTCTGCAACGCCTGCTGGCGGTGTTTTCTCTGGTACTGGCGTGAGTGGAACAATTGGAAATTATGTTTTTAGTCCTTCTACGGCTGGTACTGGCACTTTTCCTGTCGTTTATACTTTTTCTGAAAATGGTTGTAGCGTAACTAATAACCTAAATATCAATGTAACGCCCACGCCTGTACTTGTTTTTGGTGCTTTGCCTACACAATATTGCTTATCTGCCACAAATTTGACACTTACGGCTACGCCTGTGGGAGGTGTATTTTCTGGTGCTGGTGTAGCTTTGAGTGGTGCTGATTATATTTTCAGCCCAACTATTGCTACCGTTGGAACGCATATTTTGACTTATACTTTTATTCAAAATGGTTGTACCCTTACAACTACAAAATCAATAACCGTTACGGCTACGCCTGTGGTAAGTATTTCTGGTTTACTTGCTAATTATTGTAATGATATTACGAGTGTTCCGCTTGTGGGCGTGCCTGCAAGTACGGCTACACAAGGCGTATTTTCTGGTGCTGGTGTATCAGGAACGGCAGGAAACTACATTTTCAATCCAAATGCGGCAGGAAACGGCATCAAAATAATTACTTATACTTATATTGAAAATGGTTGTACTATTTCAGTAACCCAAAACACAACTGTAGCCTTTTGCGACCCTTGTGCTGGTGTGACAATTTCAGCTATCCTAACACTCACACAAACCACTACTTGCGGACAAATGGGTACGATAGTGGTTTCTGCGCCTACTGGTGGCACTGCGCCTTATACATATAGCCTAAACAGTGCGCCTTTTGTGGGTACAACAACTTTTAATAATCTTTCTCCAAATACTTACACACTTATTGTAAAAGATGCTATTGGTTGCTCTCAAACCTATTCTTCTATTATAAATCCTTACATAGGGATTTCTGTTACAAGTATCATACAAACGCCAGTATCTTGTGCAGGAGGCAACAATGGCACTATTACGATAACGGCAACAGGTGGAAATGGAAATTATCAATATAGTTTAGACGGAACAATTTTTCAACCTTTGAATGTTTTTACAGGGCTTATTGCAGGTAGTTATACAGTAAGTATAAAAGATAATTTGGCGTGTGTAACAACGGCTAATATCTCTGTTGTTCAGCCTTCTACGTTGTTGGCAACTGTCACGCCTACCAATCCTTCTAATTGTGTGTTGAGTAATGGCATTATTACCTTTTCAAATGTAGTGGGGGGCAATGCACCTTACCAATATTCTATCAATAATGGCGCAAACTACGTTACTACGGCTACTTTTACCAACGTGGCGGCTGGTACTTATGTTATTTCTGTGATTGATGCTAAAAGTTGTGTTTGGAGTAACACTATTGTTTTAGGTTTTACTAATAATTTGGCTGGAAGCGCAATAACTTTCCCTGCATCTTGTGGTGGTACAAATGGGCAAGTTTTGGCTCAAAATGCAACTGGCGGTGGTGGTACTTACGTTTATTCTTTGGATAATATGAATTATCAGGCAAATCCGTTGTTTATGAACCTTGCGGCAGGAAACTATACTTTGTACGTAAAAGACCCTATTAGCCTTTGTTTTGCTACTGTTCCTGCGGTGGTGGGCAGTACAAGCGGTTTGTCTGCTAATTTATCAACAGTTCAGCCTACAAGTTGTGGGGTTGGAAATGGCAGCGTTACTGTTTCTTCTCCTTCTGGTGGAGTTGCACCCTATCAATACAGTTTAGATGGTGTCATTTATCAGACTTCTCCTGTTTTTGCAGGGCTTTCAGGCGGAAATTATAATATATATATCAAAGACAGTAATAATTGCTCTTTGGTTTTGCCAACAATGCTCACAGGTAGTACAAGCACTATTATTATTGGTGCGCCAAGCGGTGTTAGTCCTTCTTGTGCAGGTCTTTTGAATGGTCAGGTAAGCATTACAAGTGTTACTGGTGGTGTTTTGCCTTATCAGTATAGTTTGGATAATGTTACTTTCCAAAGCTCACCTGTTTTTATAGGGCTTTCTGATGGTTTTTATACTATTTATGTGAAAGATGCTAGTAATTGCGTTCAAAATACAACTTATACGTTACTTCCTACAAATACTATTACATTTGATTTTGTTCAAGTGAGTTTAGCTAATTGTAGCAATCCTACAGCTAGAGTTGAGGTTAGAAATGTAATAGGTGGGCTTGCACCTTATCAATATAGTATGGACGGTGTGAATTACACAAGTAGTAATGTTTTTGAAAATGTGGCAGCAGGTGCTTATACATGTTATGTAAAAGATAGTAGAGTGGGTAATTGTGTTACTCAAAGAAGTATTACAGTTGATGGCACAAAGGCTTTTAATTACGTTTTGACACAGCAAAACCTTGATTGTAAGCACGGATTAGGCAACATCAAAATTACGGCTATTTTGGGTGGGACTTTGCCTTATGTTTTGACTTTGAAAAAAGACAACCAACTCATCAAGACAGAAACTATTTTTGTTGATAATTATACTTTTACTGACCTTTTGGAAGGAAATTATACGTTGAATGTAACAAACGCAAGCACTTGTAGTATAGCAGATAAAACCATTATTCTTAAAAAATCTATTCCACTTGCCGCAACCATAAGTGTTACAAAATCTTTGCTTACAGAGCCTACGGGCAGTATTTTGATAGAAGAAATCACAGGCGGGACTTCTCCGTATAGTGTGAGTATTGATAGTGCCAAAACTTTCAAAATACTTAATGACAACTTTTTGACTGTGAACAATTTAGCAGTAGGCACGTATTATGTAGTTGTGCGTGATGTCGTTGGGTGTGAGTTCCGTGTGAAAGTTGTTATAGAAGAAAGTTTATTTGCTATTCCTAATGTGTTTACACCCAATAATGATGGTAAAAATGAAACATTTTTTATAGAAAACTTGCCAAAAGAGGGTGCATATTTGCGTGTATCCAACCGTTGGGGCAAAACAGTTTTTGAAACAAGCAACTATCAAAACGACTGGAAAGCAGAAGGTTTGAGTGAAGGCGTATATTTTTATATCCTGCAAATACCTAATAAAGAAGCAGTTACAGGGAATGTGCAAATTTGGAGATAGATTGCTATTTTGTTGTCAGGTATTCCACCCAGTAATGTTAATTTCTGATTTTAAAAAAATGATTAATATTTTATTTATTGTATTAAAACCCTGAAAGGGTTTAATATTAATAGCCGTAGGTCGTACCT
>JAYVGJ010000263.1:0-1574 GCA_043772375.1 Raineyaceae bacterium
AATAATTTAAGTGAATTGTTGTACGTTTTTAATGCTAAAAAACTAACCCTCACGCAAGCAAAAGAAAAAATGCAAACGGCGTTTAGAAATAATGTAGCAAAGTTTTTCTTACAATCAAATCAAGGCGGATTAGGTCTAACAAAAATTCAGCAACTATTTGGGACGAATATTTTGACACAACAAGATTTTTTAGATGTGGTTGATACTATTGCTAATAATCCAATTTACGAGTTCGTAATAACCAATTAAAATCAATGAACTATCAAAAAACAGAAAGTATAATAGTATCTCAATTCACTATTTCAAATGATATTTTATATTATTGTTCAGATAATGAACTTGGAAATTCAACTGTTTTTAGTAGGAATTTGAAATACAAAAATACTCTTTGGATAGTTAATATTGAAGGAATTGGGACAATAATGAATATTTATGAAGATAACTTATTTATTCAAGATTACAATGCAAATCTATTTCATATCAATATAAAAGATAGTGCTTGCTCAAGAAATTTATCTACTGCTGAGTGGAAAATAACACTTTCCAATAAACTAACAGAAAACAATTATTTGTTAGGACTTAAAGGTAAATTGATGAACAGAGAATATGGTATTTATGACTTAGAAAAAAATAGTATTTTTTTTAGTACAAACCAAAATTTAATTGGATTTACAGAAGCAAATAATATTTTTATTAAAAATAAAACTGAAATTAAATGTTTTTCAATTGAATTAAGGATAATTCTTTGGCAGTTTTCCCTTTCAGATTTAGCAAAACAGTACTCTAGTTTTACGCAAAATTTTGTACAAGGAGAGGTTTGGCGTTTTATGGGAGTTATAGATAATATTTTGTGGGTGGATATCAATTATGTTGGCAAAGGTGGTGCATTATTGGGTTTAGATGTAGTCACAGGTCTCCCAGTACATTTTTTAAATGAGCTAGTTTTTCAAAATGAAATTTCTTCTTATTTGGTTGAAGGTTTACCTTTAAATGCCTTCACACAATATGACAAAGATAAAAACATACTTTTTGGTACAGATACTTATTTTTATTGGGAAATAGATTTATCTTCACCTACTCATATAAAAATGTGGAGTTTTGAGGAAGAATTAAAGAAATATCAGGCATCATTTGCACGTGATACAACCACTTATACAACTACAAAATCTCATATTTTTAGTATTACAGGACGTTTTGGAGAAACATTTTCTTCTCAAGTTTTTGCTTTTAATAGAGAAACTCACAAAATAGATTGGCATTATAAATTCAATGATTTAGATGCTTACGTCAGACCTATTAAAGTAGAAACAACAGAAAATAATCTCTTTGTTTTGGATAGTGGTGGCACTTTGCATATTTTTGAGAAAGAAAACGAGTAATTTATGCGTTTTATTTTCCTATTATTTTTCTTATTGCTAAATGTGGTTTTGCAGGGTCAAGTATTCCCTGCAAGTGCTACGGTGCGTATTCTCACGCCTTACAACACCTTTATCCGTGAGCTTTCGCAGGCGGGAAATGAGCGTTTGCAGATGATACTTTTGCAAAGAGATTTAGCTACACCCTCTTATCAGGTA
>JAYVGJ010000264.1:0-2310 GCA_043772375.1 Raineyaceae bacterium
AATGGAATATGCTCTTTCTGCTATGAACAACAATACCAAAGCCAATACCAATTTAACAGGTGCAAATGCTAACCCTGATAGTGTGAGCGTGCCAAAAAGTAGCAATCTTTTAGCTAGATTTTTGCCAAATAACCCTACTACGCAGTTTTTTGATGTATTTTCTGGTAATTTGGGTTATCAGTTTGAGAAAGTCGGCGTTCAGGTGAAATATGAACGCATTGCACCCAATTATCAGTCACTAGGAGCTTATTTTTTCAATAATGATATGGAAAACTACACCATAGCCACCACAACGGCACTTTTTAAGAATAAATTAAGTATTGCAGGGAATTTTGGACTTCAAAAAAACAACCTTGACCAGCTAAAAACCGCCCAAACCAGTCGTTTTGTGGGAAGTGTGAATGTGAGTTTTGCGCCTAATGAAAAGTGGACGACAGGCATTAACTACTCTAATTTCTCCTCTTATACACGAGTACGCCCACTAGATGACCCTTTTTTTAGAAATACGTCTGATACACTTAATTTTTACCAAATTGCTAATAAT
Organism: Raineyaceae bacterium; assembly: GCA_043772375.1. Taxonomy (GTDB): domain Bacteria; phylum Bacteroidota; class Bacteroidia; order Cytophagales; family Thermonemataceae; genus JANYGM01. Next base: position 545 of record JAYVGJ010000264.1, read on the forward strand.
TTTGATGGCACAGCTTCTTATATTTTTGGAGATAAAAAAGACAAAAAAACGGTTGTTTTAGCAGCATCTTACCAAAAATCAGTGGATAAGGCAGGCGCACCAACGGGAGCAAATAATTTGAATAATGTTTATACTTTGAATGGTTCTTATGGTCAGTTGCTGAAAAAATGGGGCGTACAGCTCAATGTAGGCGCAAATTATTTTCTAAACGAAAATACAGATGTCAGTTCTTCCTTTTTTGGACCTAGTTTAGGACTTAGCAAAAAGTACAAAAAAGGCTTACAAATGTCAATGACAAATGCCTACAACGCTAATTTTACGAAGTTGAGTATTTTAAATAAAGAAGTCGTAAACACGTTTAATGACGTTTTGAACACAAGAATAAGCATTAATTATAGCAAAAAAGAAGAGAAAAAAGGCACAAATAATACCGTAAATAGTCCTGATATGCCTGCACAGGCAAAAGCGCAAACCACTAAAAAGAAAAAACCAAGCCAAACTATTGGTTTTACTTTTCAGCGCACACAACGCTTTAAAGGCACAAATAGTCAGCCAGCGTTTAGCGAATATACAGGTACGCTGATTTATACGTACTCTTTTTGAGTTAAAAACCACCCCTAACCCCTCCTTGCAAAGGAGGGGGATTTTAGCTCCCCTCCTTTCTAAGGAGGGGCTGGGGGTGGTTTAAAAATATTATTTTTCAAAATAAAAAACAACAAACTATTATGTTAAATTTGCTAGATAAACGAATAATAATGAAGAAATTTTATTACAAAAAACCTATTTTTGCGCTGTTACTGCTATTCTTAGCAAGTTTTTCAAATACATTGCAGGCACAAGTATATCCTACAAGTGCTACTGTACGCCTTGTACCACCTTACAACACGTTTTTATCAGAACTCTCTCAAGGAAATTCTGATAAAGTGCAGGTGATACTGCTTCAAAGAGACCAAAGTGTGCCTTCTTATGATGTACGCCTAAAATTTAAGGTAAAACTGGCTGGAAATGTCATTTTTGAAACTGCCCCTAGTTTTGTTTCTCCTATCATCAATTTGGAGCAAAACACCCCTATTGTGCTTTCTGGTGCTGATTTAGCAGCTTATTTTCAGGCAAATCATTTGGTTTTTGCCAATGCTAATTTACGTAATATTTATGTCAATAACGGACAAGTTCCAGAGGGTTTATATGAGTTTTGCGCTACTGTTTATAGTGCTACAAGGGCGGATAGGCAACTTTCTAACAATGCTTGTCAAATATTTTCCCTTTCTCGTTCTTTGCCTCCTTTGCTTAATTTGCCTGCCTGTGGTGGGGCAATTCCAGAGCAAAACCCGCTAAATCTACGCTTTTGGTGGACACCTCAACATAGTAATTCTGTCAATTCTGCTGCAAATACCAGTTATGTTTTGGAGATTTTTGAGATACGAAATGCTGATGGCAATGCCAATAATGCGGTTTTGACGAGTAGCCCAGTTTTTAGCTTTCCTACCCCCCTTACGCAGTATTTTTACACTATTTCAGACCCCAATTTTATTGTGGGAATGCGCTATGCGTGGCGTGTGCGGGTCATTGATGATAGCAATAGAGATGCTTTTATCAATAATGGTTATTCAGCCGTTTGTGAGTTTACGTATGCGCCAACGCTTGCCAATGGGCAAACCTTAGTGCCAATACTTGCTCCTGCAAACATTCAGGCGGAAGGCAAAGGCATAAGGGCTGGGCGTGTGTGGTGGTCAGCTTTTGCAGGCGCAACACCAGCAAATGCTATT
>JAYVGJ010000265.1:0-5204 GCA_043772375.1 Raineyaceae bacterium
TGGAAAACTAAAAAATTTGACTACACTTGGTTTAGATAGTAATCAAATAGCAACTTTGCCTCGTGAAATAGGAGAACTACAAAATCTTTCTTGGTTAGATTTAGCTAATAATCAATTAACCACTTTGACTGTTGAAATCACAAAACTAAAAAATCTAACAACATTAAACTTAGGCAGTAATCAAATAACAACTTTACCCTCTGAAATTGGGAAACTGCAGAATTTAACTTGGTTAAGTTTATATAATAATAAACTAAGAACATTACCAACTGAAATAGGAAAACTACAAAAATTGACAAATCTGTATTTGAATATAAATTTCATAGAAAAAGAAGAGGTAACAGCAATACAAACACTAATACCAGGTTGTAAGATTGATTATTCACCTGAAAGTAGTTATATTCGTTTGGCTGATGAGTTTTTGAATAATGGTGAGTATAGCGAAGCCTACGATGCCATAAAAAAAGCTATTTTAGAAAATGGCAGAAACTATAATAATTGGTTTAATTTAAGTTGGTATGCACTATTTGTTAATAAACCTGAAGAGGCTATCTCTGCTGCCAAAAAATCTTTAGAACTCTCACCAAATAATAATAGTGTCATTAGTAATTTGGTATTAGGACACACTCTCAACAACGACTGGAATGACGCAAAAAAACTTTATAAAGAATGGAAAGATAAGAAGTTTATGGATAACGAAAAACCTGCCAGAGAGGTATTCTTAGAAGATATTTTAGCCCTAGAAAAAGAAGGAATAAAACACAAAAACTTTGAAAAAATCAAGAAAATGCTTAAATAACAAACATAAAAAAATCCCAATAATAAACAATTTTATTGGGATTTTTGATTTTGAAATATCAGTTTACTTTTTGTCTAATTGTCCAAAAACTTTCTGCAGAAGAGGAGAAATACGTTCATTTATATTTTTACGGATACCTTTTTCCTTGTCCGTAACCTTCAAAAACAAACCATCTAAGGCTCTTTTCGTTACGTAAGCTCCCAAATCAGCGTTAATGGGCGTGTTTGCGCCTATTGCTCTGCCTGCAAGCGTACCTGCAATCTTGTTGTAGGGGTCTACCATTGCTTTCCACGCTTGAGATGCCCCTGTTTTGGTCATTGCGGCACTTATTTTTGGAGAATAAGCAGAAGTGAGGCTTGTAAGTGTTTTTGTTTTGAGGTAATCTGTAGCCGCATTATCAGCACCAAAGAGAATGTTTCTGGCATCAGCAAAACTCATACTCGTAATAGCATCAACAAAAATAGGTTTGGCATCATTGGCGGCATCTTCTGCGGCTCTATTCATCTTCAAAATAGCATTATCAACCAAACTTTTTCCACCAGGAATATTTTTTATAATAATATCTTGTGCCTTTGTAGCCTCTGGAGGCAATAAAATTTTCAGCAAGGCATCAGCAAAATAACCATCAGTTTTGATAAGTTCGTTTACACCATTGGTTACGCCCACATTGAGGGCTTCTTTTAGTCCTCTAGAAATATCCAAATCAGAAACGGCAGTACCACCATTCAAAAGTACACCAGCAGCAGCACCAGCGGCATTTCCAAAGGTTGTTTTCTGTGCAGTTGTACACTGAAAAAAAGACGAAGTAACGAGGATAAGCCCCCAAGCAAAAGATTTTTTCATTTTTTATTTAATTTATTCTTGGTTTATGAATTTTTATAATTTGTATTCCTTAGTGCGTACTTAGTGCGTACTTCTTAATGCCCTTAGTGTTAAAAACTGTACTAACAAAACCGTTCTTTAAAATCCGCAATAGCTTTTTCAGTACCTAGCAAAATAATTACATCACTCTCTCCCACAACAATATCAGGGTTTGGGTTGAATGTAAAGCCTTTTACGTCATCTTTAAACGCAATAACGGTCGCTTCCGAATACTGACGAATTTGCAAATCTTGGAGAGTTTTATTTCTAAATTGCGGTTTTAATGTTTCAAAAGGGACTTCTTCCAAACAAAGTTTTACCTCACCCAAACCACTCAAAAGGTCTATAAACTCTATTACGTGAGGTTTCGTAATAAGTTGCGCCATGTGCAGACCGCCCAAACGGTCGGGCATCACAACCTTATCTGCACCTGCTCTGTATAGTTTTTTTTCAGAATTTTCTTCAGAAGAACGAGCAATAATTTTTACATTAGGGTTCATTTCTCTTGCTGTAAGTGTGATAAACACATTATCAGCATCTTTTGGAAGTGTTGTAATAATAGTGGAAGCTTTAAGAATACCTGCTTTTTGGAGGGTTTCATCAAGTGTGGCATCTCCAAAAATCATTTCAAAAGAAGTTTGCATTAGGTGGCGTTGGGCATCATTATCCACCACCACAAAAAGACGTTTCTCTCTGGTCAGTTCTTCACAAACCTTGCGCCCATTGCGCCCATATCCACAAACAATGACGTGATTATTAAATTTTTCCACTTTTTTTATAATAGAATAAGTCTTAATGATTTTTTTGATTTCACCTTCAAACAAAAACGTAGTGAGTGTGGAGATAACATACGCCACAATAGCCAAATTAAGCAAAATATATACCGCAGTAAACACTTTTCCTACATCAGAAAGTTGGTGTACCTCCTCAAAACCAACAGTAGAAATAGTTATCACCGTCATAAACAAGGCATCTATGAAATTAAACTTTTCAATAAACATAAAGCCCACTATTCCTACCACAAAGCTAGTACCAGCCAATGTGGCAGCAAAAAAAAGTCTTTCTAACTGTTTGTAAAAGATTGTTTTGGACATAAAAATAAAAATGAAAACCTAACGGTAGCTTGCAAAGCTACAAAAAAACTCCAATTTTATTATATTTTGTGATAATATTTTAGATTAGTCTTATTTTTTATGTAATTTTGTGAATGGTTTTTTGCACTTCTCCACCGTTACCTATGATAAATTTATTATGACAAAAATTCTGTTTATCTTCCTTTATTTATGCTTTTTCTCCCTTAAAAGCCACGCTAGGCATATTGTAGGCGGCGAGGTAAGGCTTGTCTATCTTGGTACAAACGACAATTATAGGATTATTCTTAATCTTTATTTTGACAACATCAACGGACCTCCTACTGTGGCGGGGCAGGCACTCAACGTAGGTATTTATAGCAAAACTACTCGCAATAGAATAGAATTTTTTAATCTCAACCAGATACGGCAGTTAGATGTGCCTTATGGTAGTGATGCTTGCCAAACAGGCACACTTTCTACAAAAATTATTGTTTATTCTGTTGATGTTCAGCTAAATCCTGCGCTTTATAGTGATGCAGGAGATTATTTGATGGTTTGGGAAAGATGTTGCAGAAACAGTGTAATCACAAATATTACTCTGCCTGGTGCTGCTTCCAATGCTTTTTATGCAGAATTCCCTGCTATCAGACGTTCTGGGCAACCTTTTCGTAATACTTCCCCAGATTTGGGAACGCCACCAAGTGATTATCTTTGCCTTAATCAAACTTCTAGTATTAGGTTTGGAGGGACAGACCCAGACGGAGATATATTAGTTTATTCACTTACAACACCTTACAATGGTGTGGCTTCACAAACAAATCCAGCACCATTTGAAAATCCTGCTCCGCCACTCACTTACCCCGCCACTATACCAGATATTAACTGGCAAAGCGGATTTAATGCCACGAATGCCATTACAAGTGATATTGGGCAACCGCTTTCTATCAATGCCACAACGGGTCTGCTTTCTGTAAATCCTAATTTAATTGGACTTTTCGTTTTCTCCGTAAAATGTGAAGAATTTAGGAATGGCGCAAAAATAGGCGAAATCAAGCGGGATTACCAGTTTTTAGTAAGAATTTGCCCCATAAATATTCCACCTATACTTAGCGTAGATACCCCACAAGGCAACATCTATGACCCAAATGTAGAAATGATAATGGATTTGGAGAAAAAGGATACTACTTGTTTCAAACTCACTATGAGAGATACGCCAGGAGATGTGATTAGCCAAATAAAAATAATTCCTGTAAGTCTTGGCATCACGAGTGCAGACTATACCATAAGTGCCACAAGGTTACCAATAGGCGGCTCTGGTGTAGTGGTGGCATATATTTGCTGGAATACTTGCAAAATCAGTAGAACAGTAGCAGAAAGATTTATTTTTGATATACAAGTTTTTGATGGTGGTTGCCCTACTGTGGGTACTGCTACTACACGCATTACGTTGTTTGTAAATCCCAAAGAGAAAATATTACCCCTTATTTCTATTGTAGGAAGTACGCCTAATTTTGACCCTATCACAAGAGAAGCAAACGTAAATCTAAGTGATAGTTTGCGCATTGATATTGAGGCAAAAGACATACAAAACCGACTAATAACACTTTCTGCGGTAGGCATTGGCATTGATTTTACACAATACAATGCAAGTTTTACTCCAAAAACAGGAAAAGGAATTTTACGCTCTTCTTTTAGGCTCACCACTAGTTGTGATGACCTAAAAGCAGGTGAACAAACCAATATCAAAATAAAATTTAAGGTAAGCCAACAAGAAGGCTGCTCTCCGTTTGCAGATAGCCTTATTGTGAATATCAAAATCAAAGATAGTGAACCCAATTTTGCTGATTTTGTGCCTTATAATGCTTTTACACCCAATGGAGATGCAAAAAATGCTTATTATACGCTAGATAATCTTCCCAAAGAAAGTTGTATTTATAATTTTCGTACATTTGTAGTTTACAACCGTTGGGGCAAAGAAGTTTATCAAACCACGAATAAAGATTTTAGATGGGAGGCAAAAAATTTGCCTAGTGGCTTGTATTACTATTATTTGGACTATAATCAGAAAAAATATAAAGGCTATATTACGGTTTTGTATTGATGTTTTAGAGGGGAAATATTAGATTAAAATACAAATTCCTAACAGAAAAATCAGTATTTTTATGTCAAATTTATTCCAATAATAGAATGGCAAAAAAACAAAAAAAAGAGATTAAATATGATGAGGCTGATTTGATTAAGTAATATGTTGTAAATAACATCCTAATTTGTTTTTTTCTTACCACTAAGAGCATTAAGAAATACAAAGTTAGAAACTTATTTACAATGTATTACTAACTTATTTAATCTTACTCGTTTGGCGGGGGGTATAGGACAAGTTTGAAAATGTATTAAAATGTAGGGGCTGGGCTTGCCCCTGCCCAACTTGCGAAAGCCATTTGCGAAAGCAACACGACAAATAAAACAGATAA
>JAYVGJ010000266.1:0-5380 GCA_043772375.1 Raineyaceae bacterium
CTGGTGGTATGCGTGTACTTGGTGATATGGTAATATGTGTAGGATATAGATTTAGCACGGCTGCCAATGACTTTTATTTTGGTGATGAAGCTGATGTCACTCTGGTTAATACAGATATATTAGATGTTTTTGGTAGATTTCTAGTAACAGGTGGTAGCACTTTTTATATGGCTACTGGTGGGCAGGCTACTGGTACATTTTTGAGAGTGAGAGATGGCGGACAAATGAATTTAAATGGAATTCCTTCCTCTCGTGTGATTGTTACACGTGATATACAAGCAGGTACATATTACCGTACTTGTGCGTATAGTGGCTCAAAAGTAAATGCATCTTATGCGGATTTCTTGTTTCAAGGTGCTGTCAATGATGGATTTTTCCCAACCTTACCCAATGCCCAAAGTGCAAGAATATTTAATTATGGTACTACTGTTGCCACGCAAAATGCACTTAACAATGGTGTTGCAGGTGTAAACCGTAACTTTTTAAATGATTTTGTAAATAGCAATTCTGGGGCAATAGCAGATGTCCAAAGTAAGGGCGGAATGAAAGTTTTGAAAGGTGCGAGCATTGGTAATGCAGATGTATTATTTCCTAGCACCATAGATTTGCCAATACCTATAATAGGCGGCGGAACTACAGACCGTAATTTTAGTTCTTGTTCTTTCCAAGTGGGTGCTTCTTGCTACACAGGGCTTACTATCAATACTGGACAGGCATTAGATATTTCTGAAATAGTTTTTTCTGGTTCTTCTGGCTCTAACAGTGCAGGTTGTGATTATAATATTGTGAACTTTTTTGATGATTATAGAGATGCCGCTTTTAACACTGATGGCGTAAATGAATTAAATATAATTTATTGTTATGGTTGTTTGGGTGCGAGAGGTGGTTCTTTGGGTGAAGTATATGATGGCGGCTATGATGCTGGTGCGCCTGTGGCTAGCCCTACCACAACAGGAAAAGGTGGAGGAGAAGAAAGAGTAATATTTTTAGCTAACCAATTAATATGGTGGACTGGAGAGGCAAATACAAATAGTTGGAACAATGTTGCCAATTGGACGATAGATAAAACGCTTATTAATGCAACCACTAACCCCCTGGTAGCTCCTGGTAAAGATGGAGCAGTAAAACGAGAAACAAATAGAGCCGCTTATATTACTTTCATTAATGCTAAAATGGGTGCTGGTGAAGTATTCCAATTTGATGAAGTTACTCCATATACTACTCCTGCGTATGCAGCAGGACAACCTGTCATAAGTGCTTTTATAAAATCACAAGTTATTATGGTTGGTGGATTCCCAGTAACAATCTTTGTTATTCGTTATAAACCAACAGGAGAAACAAATAGGGATTATGAAGTGTTTATCTCGCAAGGTGGAAACATAGCCACACCATTAGTTGATATTGACAACCCTACAGTTGGTTTTCCTGATGTTTGGATTACGGGTAGCTTACTTATCAATGGTACAAATGGTACTACGCCTGGTCTTGTAGCCAACAGAACAGGTACTGCGCCTGGCTCTGATAAAACAGTAAATATTGATAACAAAATATTAAGAGTAGAAAATGATGCTATTGGTATTGGCAATGGTGGTATCATACACACAGCTACTCCTGCTGCGGTGGGTTCTTCTGGCGTGTTTGAGTTAGGCGGAAATCTATCTTTCTATTTTGGTGGTCAATATCAAAGGTCTAATGATGCATCTTTGCTTCGTTTGATTACGAATAGTGTACAACAAGTGCGTTTGAGTGGTGCAAGAGATATTTCACACTTAGTCATAAATAAAGTGTTATTTAGTCCTACGAATGTGATTATTCCAGGCTCACAAGGTGGGGGGGTTTTCTTTCAAGGAAATGCAACTGCTATGCCTGTCAAATTTGACGCAACTATCACAACGGGTGATTTGACTATGAACTCTGAAACGCCTTTTGTTGTAGAAAGAAATTTTACTATGGAAATAGGAGGCTCTTTGGATTTAGTAAGTGCCTATGGTGTTTTTGGTGGAAGTTTTACCAATAGAGGTGAGCTAAGAGGTGGAAGAAGAATATTTTTCACACCTATTAATACAACGCTAGCAGCAACTGCCAGAACTATTACTACTGGTGGACAAGCACTGCCACCAGTTACATTCCTTAATGGTGATATTCCTTGGGGAACGCTTGCTACTACTTTTGGGATAGGTGGTAACGATGTTTATACTAATGGCGCAGGGACTAGCCAAAGCGTGGCTGCCTTGGTGCAATATAATTTACTAGATAATTTTATCACATCTGGTGCGGGTGGAAATTCTCCTGCGGCATTAGAAGAGGGAACAGTTATTCAAAATAATAGACGAGTAAACTCTGCTAACAACACAACATTGAGATTTTTCTCGCCTGCAGGAGCAGCAGGAATAAATATTTTACGTATTGCAAACGGTGGTATTTTGAATATTACGCCAGGCGTAAAACTTGAAATAGATGCTGCTACAGCTAATTTGCGTACTTTATTTGTAGAAAATGGTGGTTTGTTGCAAGCACTAGGTGCTTCAAATACTTCTTCATTTATTACAAGATACGGCAGCACAGGTTTCCCAAATGCTCGTTTTGCATTTACAATACAAGGAATGATTAGAGCACGTTTTTACACTTTTGAGTTTATGGATGCTGATGGAGTCAATATGGCAACTGCTGGTACTTCTCGTGCTTTGGATATAGATGTAAATGCCAATGGTACGCCAACTTTGTTGGGTACTACTGGTGATGTGTTTGGTGGAATAAAAGATGAAAGATGTTTTAGTAATTGTACCTTTACTAATGGAACGGATACTGGTACTTTGCTTAAAGTGCATAATACGGCATTCCCTGATTATGGAACAGGTATCAATGTGGCTTTGGCTTCTTACCCAGCAAGCACACTTTATATAGAAAATGCCAACTTTCCTTCTCCATTAGCCACTGGTTCTAATGTGCATTGGGGAAATGTGCAGATAAAAGGAAGTTTTGCATCAGCACCAAGCACGAATAACAAACTAATATTTAATTTGGCTATTGGTGGATATGCAGGAGAAGATTTTGATGCTGACGTAAATACTAGCACAGACCTTGCTGACGTTAATAACTGTATTCGTTGGGTTGAGCCAAATATTATCACTTGGACAGGTGCGGCATTATCTGCGGGTGTAATAAATGCTGCCACAGAAGCTATTAGAGCCACAAGTACAGATTGGCATAATGCGTCAAATTGGTTTCCTGTGGGCGTACCAACTATTACAGATAATGTGGTATTGGATAGAACTAACTTTGAAAAAGGTACTACTAATAATTTGGATTATAAAGTTATCATTACAAGTAGTGTTAATGTAAAATCCATTAAAATATCTCAAGCAGGTACAACTACGCCAAATGCAATAAATAACAGGCGCATCATATTACAAATAGGTACGGCTATCAATGCGCCAATAGTACAAGCGGAAGAGGCATTGACAATTATAAGAAACAAAGGAGCAGGAGCTTCTACAAGTATAAATGATGCTATTTTGCTTGTAGCGAATGCAGGTGCGCAACTAAATGTAGGTAAAAGTTGGAGTAATGAAGGGCGTTTTATCAATGGTAATGTAAATGACCCTGATGGTACTGCGGTAGCGACTGGCAATGCAATAGCTGGAGTAGGTACCATCCTAAGCTCTAAACTTGTGGGCTTTCCTACTACTTATTTGAATGGTGGTGCGATAGTAAACTTTAATAGAGATTTTGGACGAGCTATTTATAATGGTAGTGCAATGCAAGCTGATGCAATTTTTACTAAATTTAATGCTTTCCATAATGTTACCTTTATAGGACCTCGTACAGACTTGAACAGTAATATGTATGTACAAAATAACCTTACTATCAATAATAGTTCTGTTAATGGGCTTTTAAGTGCTAATAATGGTAACTTTACTATTGATATTAAAGGAAATTGGATAAATAACGGTATTTTTGAACCTACAGCAGGTCTTATAAGATTTACTGGTACGACTAACCAAACGGTTGTGAGAAATTTCTTTTATCCATTTACAGTAAACGGAAGCGCAACAGTAAAACAACCAGAAAATTTCAATGATGTTGAATTAAGAAAAACTGTAGGAACAAGTGTAATACTTAATAGCCGTGTATTCATTTCTGGTATCAATGGTACAGGTGGTATAACTTTCTTTACAGGAAATATTATAGCAAGTACAAATAATGAACTTATTATTGATTCTGGAGGAGGAGCTGGAGTTGCAAGTTCTAATAGTTATGTAGTTGGTCCTGTAGCTCGTATATTTAATACTGCTGCTGCTGATATTTTCCGTGAATATCCTATTGGAGATGCTACTGGATATATCTTCCGTGTAGATTTTAGAACTAGGCTAACAAGAAGTATTAGTACGGCTCTTTCTATTACGCAAATAGTAGGACCACCATCTACTACCCCTAACAACCGTATAGTTCCAGCACCATTTAATGCTATTGGGCAGCGTTGTTATTGGAATGTGAAAAATATCAACTTCCCTATTACGCCAAACATATCTGCTACGGTGGCTGATACGTCTGATATCTATAGAGCTGATTTTGATTATGGAGCTATTAAATTGTTTTTTGACCCAACTACACAAACATTGCCTCCACCATTAGCACCTGCTACAATAGCTAATTATAACGCAGCAGACCCTAATGGAGCAACAGCAACAGTAGAGGCTAGTATTATACAAACGCCTGCTGTAGATTTTGCTGGGGGTACATCTGTATCAAGAACTTTCTCTTTGAAAGACAAAAGGGGATTTGGACCTGTACTAAATGGTAGTACTTGGATAGATTTGGGAGGAACAGCTGATTTTAATGGAACTGCTACAAGTTTTACTTCTGATGTATTCTCATATCTAGGAAATGGAGATTTTGCATTAGCTTACAAATTTATTCCTTTACCAGTAGAGCTTATTGATTTTAATGGTAAGTATATAGATGATAGAGTACGCTTAAATTGGGTAGTAACATCAGAGAAAGATGTAGCTTCTTATACCGTATCTCGTAGTCCTAATGGGCGTGCAGATAGTTTTGTAGAAATAGGAATGGTAGCTGCTAACACTAGCCCTACTACTATTAATACTTATGGTTTAGATGATTTTAGTTCTATTTCTGGTATCAATTATTACCGCTTGGCGCAAACTGATAAAGATGGTACAAGAAGAAATATCTCTAAAGTAATAGCTGTCACAAACAAGAAAAATCTTGGAGATGCGCAGATGCTTCTTTATCCAAATCCTTCTGATAACGGTAAATTCAGTATCAATATACCAGAAAGAAATGAAATGACTACTATTTCTGTTTATGGTTTGACTGGTGCTAAGGTTTTTGAACAAGAAATCCAAAGTACAGATAA
>JAYVGJ010000267.1:0-2343 GCA_043772375.1 Raineyaceae bacterium
AATGATAAACCTAGACGAAATCAAAAGTAGGGCTTTGCAATTTGCCAAAGATTGGAAAGATACCAGCAACGAAGAAGCTGATGCCAAGTCTTTTATGGACGCTTTTTTTAATGTTTTTGGTGCGCCTCGTAGGCAAATGGCGTACTTTGAACACCGCATCAAAAAAATAAGTGGCGCAGATGGCTATATTGACCTTTATTGGAAAAGTAACCTTGTTGTGGAGATGAAAAGCAAAGGCAAAAACCTAGATAATGCCTTTACGCAAGCTAAAAGCTATCTCAAAGGACTTACAGAAATAGAACAACCCAAATTTATTCTCGTTTGTGATTTTGAAAACTTTAGGCTTTACGACCTCCAAAACGGAGATATGACCCATTTCAAACTCATTGAATTGGTGGATAATGTGCGTTTATTTGGTTTTATTGCTGATTATGAAGCCCAGCAAGCCAAAGAACAAGAACTTGCCAACATCAAAGCGGCAGAACTTATGGGCAAACTCCACGACCAACTGGAAGCAAACGGCTACAAAGGGCATCAGCTAGAAGTCTATCTTGTGCGACTGCTTTTTTGCCTTTTTGCAGAAGACACACAAATTTTTGAGGATAAAATATTTCTGGAATACATCAAAAGTTCACAGGAAGATGGCAAAGATTTAGGTAAAAAATTACAAGAACTTTTCAAAATTCTTAATCAAGAAACAAAAAAACGAAACGAAAATCTTTCCTCAAATCTTGCTCAATTTGACTATATCAATGGTGGTTTATTCAAAGAAAATTTTGAAATACCTATTTTTGACAAACAAACCCGCCTTTGTTTGTTAGAATGTTGCCGTTTTGATTGGGCTAAAATCTCGCCTGCTATTTTTGGCTCAATGTTTCAAAGTGTGATGAATCCAACAGAAAGGCGCAATTTGGGCGCACATTATACCTCTGAAGCCAATATTTTGAAAGTTATTGAGCCACTTTTTATGAAAGACCTCAACGCTGAATTTCAGAAAATAAAAGAAAATCAGAAAGCATTAGAAGTATTTCACAATAAAATAGCCAACCTCAAATTCCTTGACCCAGCCTGCGGCTGTGGCAATTTTTTGATTGTAATTTATAGAGAATTGCGCCTTTTGGAGCTTGACGTAATCACTTGGTTAGAAATCAACCAACTCAAAACCAAAAAAATGGCTTTTGCAGACATTCAACTGCTTTTTAGGATAAATGTAGATAATTTTTATGGCATTGAATATGAGGAATTTCCCTCTCGTATTGCAGAGGTGGCTATGTGGCTCATTGACCACCAAATGAATATGCAAGCAAGTAGTGTTACAGGCAAGATTTTGACAAGAATTCCTTTGGTAAAATCTGCTAATATTTTTGTAGTCTTAGTGTCCCACTACGACTAGATTTTAGTCACGTATTATCAAATTGCAAAAAATATTATCACAAAATATTGTAGATAATATTTTTTTTCGTATATTTGCACTCTTTATGGGCAATCACGCTCTAATTGTAAGATTTTCAATAAAATACAACTATGAAAGTACGTTCATCAGTAAAAAAACGTAGTGCCGACTGCAAAATAATCCGTCGCAAAGGCAAAATTTACGTTATCAACAAAAAAAATCCAAAGTATAAACAACGACAAGGATAATTATGGCTAGAATTGCTGGGGTAGATATCCCAAAAAACAAACGTAGCGAAATAGCCTTGACCTATATCTATGGTATTGGTCGTAGTGCATCACGCAAAATCCTGGAAAAAGCAGGTATTTCTTTTGACAAAAAAGTGTCAGAATGGAAAGATGAAGAAGCTATTGCAGTTCGTAACATCATAAGTACTGATTTTACTGTAGAAGGACCTTTAAAGTCTGAAGTACAGCTAAACATCAAACGCTTAATGGATATTGGTTGCTACCGTGGTCTGCGCCACAGAAAAGGGCTTCCAGTACGTGGACAAAGTACGAAAAACAATACTCGTACACGTAAAGGCAAGCGTAAAACGGTTGCTAACAAGAAAAAAGTAACGAAATAATATTAGTTGATTTTGTTAGATTTTTGGAGAGATTTAGCACAAAACCCTTAGGGTGTAATTTGGTTAGAACTCTAAATATCAAAAGGTTACACCCTAAGGGTTTATCCGCCATAAATCACTAAAAAAGTATTATTTCCCTTTTTATCTATTACCTCAAAAAAATATTATCAAAATGGCAAAGGAAAAAAGAAAAGACAAAGCCAAAAAAAGGCTGGTCGTAGTGGAAGCATTGGGTCAAGTACACATTAAAGCTTCTTTTAACAACATCATTATTGCAATGACAAACAGCTCTGGTCAAGTGATTTCTTGGGCATCTGCAGGC
>JAYVGJ010000268.1:0-4069 GCA_043772375.1 Raineyaceae bacterium
TCGTGTTGCTTTCGCTTGTTAGGGCGACCACAAGGGTCGCACCCTACATTTCTATGAACTTGTCCTACACCCCACTTGACTTCAAAAGAACCTATTTAATTCAATAATTTTAGTTCAATAATTGTGCGTACTGGCTACTTTTGATAGGGTCAAGGCGTACCAAAAGGTCGTATGCTTTTTGTTTTTGGTCTGCTGTTGCACCCTTAAACAAACTAATTATTTCGTTGCTTTTTGTATCAAAAAAAGTATTCAAAACCACTGCATCAGCACGTATGGCATATATTTTTTCCATTTCTTTCAATACCTCCAAAATATTATTCCTAGCTTCCAAGGGTTTTTCTAAGAAAATATCCAGCCCCAAACGGTGATACTTGTAAATCCCTTCACGTATAGGCAAAAGTTGTGCATTTTGCAGGTTTTCTACCAATGAATAAAAATTCCTATTATCCCCAGAACTCCTAAACGAACCACTGGACGAGCTTTGCGCATTATTCATAATATTAAAGCACTTTTCTACATAAGTTGTGCCACCACTTTTAGTAAAACTATCAAAGTCATACGCCAAAACAAGGTTAGCGCAAAGCCCTAAAAGTGTACTCAAATCATTAAAATAGGCGTTTTCGTTAAAATCAAAAGGTTGCGAGGGCAAATACTTAAAACTAAAGCCTTTATCAATGAAAAGAAGCAAATTCGTATCATAATTAGTGGCATAAACGGGTCTTGTAATGGTAAATTGCACCGCAGACGAAAACGTACCCGCAGAAGGATTGCCTTCTAAAAGTGTAAATTCTAGCCTGCAATTTATTTTTTCTTCTGTCCTAAACTCCTCACGAGTCCACTTGCGAGTATTCATAAATTCTGCCATAGCTTGCTGCATAGTGGCATAAACCGCCTGTTCTGCGCCCTGATTAGTAGCCATATTTTTGCTGTTCACCACAACCGTACAGTTAAGTTCTTGCGCTTTTAGCGGCGAAACAAACAATATATTTCCAATAAAAATGGAAAATAATACATAGTGTATTTTCATAATGTTTTTATTTATTTTTTAATTCTAACGCATTTTTGCATTTTGTTTTTCCCTAAATCCATTTCTTTCATTTCAAAATAAGATAGTTTTTGAATAATTTTAGACAATGTTTTACCATAAATTCGTTTAAAATCTGGTTTTTTAGCGACAATTATCTTGCCTAATACATTCATAGGCATCCATCCATCTATATTTTCCACAGAGGAAATAGCTTCTGCTATTATTTTTGTCAGTTTAAATTCCTGTGGTGGAATAGTTATTGATTTATTATCTTTTGTTTTTTGAATTTCTTGCCCCGTTCGTAAATATTGCGTATTATCAACATCAGGCAGGGTTTTTTCTTTAAAATCATTCACAAAGACAAACTCGTCGCAAACTGCGACAAAGGCTTTGATAGTTTGTTTTTTACCTATTCCAAGAACTTTAATATTATTTTTACGCAATCTTAAAGCAAGTTTTGTAAAATCACTATCAGAAGAAACTAAGCAAAAAGCATTTACATTTCCTGCGTACAAAATATCCATTGCGTCTATTACTAGCCCAATATCACTAGAATTTTTCCCTATAGCGTGACTATCTTGTTGTATGCGTTGTATGCCGTTTAGGTTGCAAACCTCTTTCCAATGCGCCATAGCTATATTCGTCCAATCAGCGTGAGCGTGTTTAATGATTATTTTTCCTTGCTTTTCTATTACTGCAAGCATTTTGTCAATATGTGTATAAGCCACATTTTCCGCATCAATAAGCAATGCAAAAACAAGTTCTTTCTTTTTCTCTTTTTTTGATATTTGAATTTTCATAGGTATAAATTTTATTTTAAATCAAAAAAGATTGTATAATTTGATGGAAAATACCCAATATTTTTGGCAAATCAGTAATGTAATAGGTTTTTGTGTCTATAATTACTTGCTTTCCTTCTAATTTCAGAAACTTCCAGTTATCACCAGTAACGGCACAGCCATAAATAAATGGTTGTGGGTGTCCTTCTTCTTCGTTAAAGCGTTGAGCAGCATACATTTGCGCCAAACATTGCCCTTGTCCGTAGTCAAAATCTTGATTTTTTGCCTCTGCAAGCGTAATAATTGGTGCTTGCATCACGTTTTTGCGTGGGTGTTTTGCTATAAAAAAATCACATTCTCCCGACAAATCTTGCGCCACATCAACCACAAGGTCTTCTCCAGAAAACAGTGTAATTTGACTTTCATAAATCAACGCCACTTCCGACAAAATAGGCGCAATAATTCTTTCAGATTTGCCTTTTTCATTTGTTAGTGGTAATCTGTCTGCAATAGCAAGTGTTTGCAAAAGCCATTCAGAAGGCAAAATAAGGGCTATTTCAGAAAAAAGATTTCTGTTTATTTCCTCAATATTGAGCTTTTTTAGACTTTGTTTTAAGCTTTTATAATTGCTATAACCCATATTTTTAATTTTTATTTCTCGTAAAAATAAGCAAAATATCCCTAAAAAACATATTTTAGGGATATTTTTTTTATTGCAAACAAAGTGTATTTTACATCATATATCACATATCACATATCACATATCACATATCACATATCACATATCACATATCACTTTATTTTTTTGCACCTTCTTTCAAAAGTTCACTATCTTTAACAGGATTTTCCTCGTTGATGGCGTAGCGAATTTTATGTTTTACCAAAAAATCAACATACATTACTTGGTACGTACCCACTTCTGGCGCAAGTTTTAGCGTAGTTTCATAGCAGTTGATAGCATCTAAAATAAAACCATTTTTCTCAAAAATACTAGCCTTAATGATGTTATCAAGTGCAGAATCAGTTTTTATTTGGGCTAATTCTTTGGCATTTTTTTTGTATTTAGCATCATTTTTTGCATTAGCTACGCCACTAAAAAAACTCACAGAATAGGCATTACGGTTTTCTTGTGTTTCCTCAAATCCTTTAAAAGAAACCTCAATTTTTAGGTTGTTGGCTTCCTCTTCTATTTTATATTTGGTCGTATATTTAGAAAAATCAATATCTACAAATGCTTCACTTTGTTTGTTGGCAGGGATTTCAAATTTATCTAGTTCTTTGTTGCCCGCAGGGTCTAAAACACGCACCAAATAAATAGTATCTGCTTTTCCTGCATAAGTTGGGAAAAGATGCAAGGTGATTTTTTTGTTAAAAAGCAACATATCATCATCTGTCATATAAGCACTAGCCGTTTTGTTGTAAGCAGAAATTCTACGGCTTACAGACCCCGTAATGGAGCTATATTTTCTATGATTTTGGTTGATGTCAATTTTGTCTGCTTTAGTCATTTCGCCTGCCACAAAAGTGGCATATTTGTTGGATAATGTACCTGCAACGCCTATTTTGGCATCTAAATCTGTTACTTTGTAGTTTCCAGCTTGTTTTATCTCAATGGTACGTCCGCTTTTGTGCATCAGCCCAACATATCCGCCTGCAGGCACAAGGATAGTTTCTGTTCTGTTTAGTTCAGAACCCGCCCAAAGACGTTTTTTAGAAACTAGGGAGGTAATAACACCATTGCTTGCCATTACTTTGAAAGTAAAGTTTTGCGCTTGCAATTGTGTTTGTATGCCTAGTGAAAAACAGGCTAGGAATAAGGCTAAAAGTAGTTTTTTGAGTGATTTCATTGGGTGTTGATGAATGAGGGTTTTATTTTTTGTAAGTCTAAAAATAACATAAAAATAGTGATATTCATTCCACTTTAACAAAGATAATGCCAATAAATTTATTTAAAAAATGGATACTCAAATTCTATTTCACAATTTGGTAATAATTTTTTAATTTTTTTTTTTTTTCTATTAGTAAGTTTATTTTCATAGCACCGTAGTACCTGTAAATTTTTCCACTCTCCTATTTCTTTTGGTAAAGAAGTTAACTTATTGATAGAGCATTCCAATCCTAGCAAATTTTTCCATTCTCCTATTTCTTTTGGTAAAGATTTAAAGTAACTGTTTAGGTAGTCTTCCAAACAATTGGTTGATTTGTGTTTACCTTTAGTAATTCTTGGAACACATTTCTTCCATGTTTTTTGACTGTATTGATA
>JAYVGJ010000269.1:0-26323 GCA_043772375.1 Raineyaceae bacterium
ACCACAAAATTTCCTGCAGCTCCTAGGTTTATTGCAGCTTGTCCAACTGGGATTGTAGGTGGGATTGGAGGTGGGATTGTAGGTGGAGTTGTAGGTGGAGTTGTAGGTGGAATTGTAGGTGGAGTTGTAGGTGGGGTTGTAGGTGGAATTGTGGGTGTTCCAGTTGGATCAAACGTAGGTATTCCAGTTGGGTTGAATACTGTAGGTATTGCAACAGGTGTTACAACAAGTGTTACAACGGGTTTTACAACGGGTTTTACATCATTATCTTTTTTACAACTTGTAGAAAAAATAAAAGCTGTTGCAAAAATCAGTAATAAATTTTTTGTGTTCATTGTGGTAGGTTTTAAGTTGTGAATACATTTTCACAATACAAAGTTGCAACAATTTCCACACTAAGGTATTGCATAATTCTACAAATAAGTTGTATATCACAGATTTTCAAGATTTCTGCTGTTGAATTCTATGGCAAAACCAAATCTTTGTGCCTTAGCGCAGCGTACACCAACAACGTACTGTGTCAAACAATATATTCAAGCACTTGTATAAGCAAAAAGCCACCTTATTTGGGTGGTTTTCTGTATTTAGCTCTTTGCTAATAAATCATTGTGTTTGGCAACGCTTTTTTGATACGTTTCATTTCTTGTTCAGGCATTAGTGTACCTCCAATATAGAGGTATTCCAAATTGCCTAATAGATGTATATTTTTTGGCAAATATGTTATTTTATTATTGCTCAAACTTAGTACTCTTAAGTTGGTCATTTGGCATATTTCATCAGGAATTTCTACAAATCCAGCAGCATCAAAGTATAAATTTTGCAGACTTTCCAATTGACAAAGGCTTTTTGGAAAAGTCTTTAATTTAACGCCATTCATAGAAAGTGTTTGCAACTTTTCTAATTTAGAAAAATTACAATTGATTTTTTTGATAGGATTATACGAAAAATCAATGTTTTCAAGCAACTCAAGTTCTCCCAAACCTGCAGGAATTTCCTCCATTCTATTATTGGTACAATACAAACTTTTCAAGTTGGTAAGATTTTTTATTTCATTACTAAGTTGTTTGATTTTATTGGAAGAAGCATCAAGATGCGACAAACAATACAGCTCAAAAACACTCTCTGGAAGCTCAAAAAGATGATTATAGCCAACATACAAAGAAGTTAGGCTACTTAGTTTGCCTATGTTTTCTGGGAGTTTCGTAAGTTTATTAGACGACAACTCCAAAGTTTGCAAATATGTAAGATTTTCGCAAAAATCAGCAGGAATTTCTTTGATTAAATTATTGTTCAAACCCACATAAGTAAGCATACGAGCATCTTTGGAGCTTTCTGGAAGAACTTTTATTTTATTGTTACTAGCAATCAAACTATTTAAAGAAGGCATTTTGAGAATGTCTTTTGGTAGTTTGTCCAAAAGATTATCTGAAAAATCAAAATACTGCAATTTTGGCATATTACTGATGTTTTCAGGAAGTTTTTTTAGCCTATTGTTGCCAAAATAAGCATTATTTATGTTGCTCATTTCGTGAATATTTTCTGGCAATTTACTAATCTTGTTTTGCCCAAAAGAGAGTGTATTAAGGCTTTTGAGGTTACTCATATCAGGAAGTTCTTCCAAGCAATTGCGTGTAAAATCCAGATAACTTAGCCCAATGATGTTATTGATGCTTTTTGGTATTTTTTTGATGTTGTTGTAGCCTGCGTACAACGTAGTAATATTGATAAAGTTCCCAAAACTTTCTGGTAATTCTTTGAGTTGGTTGTTACTCACATCAATAGTAGAAAGTGCGGGTTGCTTTTGATTAATTTCTGGGAGGGTTTTCAGCAAATTATGACTGATATAAATAGAAGAAATTTCTTTCATATCAAAGAAATCAGCAGGGAGGACTTTGATATTATTATTAGAGAAATTAAGGGACGCAAGTGCTGTTTCTGCCCATTTGAGGGCAGGGAGTGCTGTTATTCTATTGTTGGTGATATCTAAGTTGGTGAGCAGTTTGAGCAAATGCAAGTCGTTAGGCAAACTACGCAACTGGTTGTAGGGTGCATAAATGCTCGTGAGCGTTTTTATCTCACAAATGGAATCTGGTAATTTTTGAAGTTGATTATTGTTGATATTCAACGTATTAAGAGATTTTAATTCTGAAATATTTTCTGGTAACTCTCTTAAAAGATTATTTCCCATAGAAAGATATTGCATACTCTTCATATCACAAAAACCACTTGGCAGGCTTTCTATGCGGTTAAAGTCTAAATAAAGTGTGATTAATTGCTTCATTCTATCCATATTCTCAGGCAAATGGGTTATCATATTGGTGGATAACGTGAGCGAGTTGAGGTAGCGCAACTTCAAAACTTGCTCTGGGATACTTGTAAGCCTATTTCCAGAGAAATCAAGCCCGCTAATTCCTGTGAGAGAAGTAATACTTTTGTCTATTTCTGTAAGGAGATTTTGCCCCAAATTAAGCTGCGAAAGACGTGGAAGTGCCGTAAAAGTCATTTCTTTGATACCACAATTAGTAGCATTAAAGTTGTCTAAATCAGGGAGTTTGGGTAAAACTTTTGTTATATCTTGCAGACTTTTATGATCCAAATACAAATAAGTAACATTCTTGGCTTCAATAATCTCCTCAAAAGTCGCCAGACAATACATCATAAAATCATCTCCTGCGTGTTGAAGAATGTAGTTAAAAAACGTATTTTTGTCTATTTCTTCCAGATTGATAACAACTTTTGCCCAACTTGCTACTTGTTGTTGATTATACATATCAACAATCTTATGGCTCTCAGCTATTTCTTTCAGTTGCTTTGAACCATATTTTTTTAATAACCTTTTGGCATCTTTTTTTACCTTTTCATCAAAGTAATAATAATTAGACAACTTATCACTGTTTGCCAATGCCGCAATATGCGACATCATAATTGGCGTAATAGGATAATTAGGGATAAGCTGAAAGCCTAGCAAAATATTGTTAGTGTCATCACTAGCAAGCAAATCATAAAGGTTATCTAATTCTTGTTGCATATTTGTTGAGGTATGATATATGATGTATGATGTGTCATATGTGATGACTTTTTATGGCTTAAATATAGATTTTCTTTTTTGATTTTTTGATTTTTTTCTAAAAATATTTTAGAAAATACATCATATATCAAACCTCATATATCAAATCTCGCCCCAAGCGGTTTTATTGTCATAATAAATATAGCCATTTTCAACTTTTAGAGGCGAAGTTATATTGTTTTCATAAAGTTGCCCTGTGCCAAGTCCTTGATAACCAACATAATTCTTTGACGCTGTCCACTGTGCAATAGCATTTAGCCCTATATTTCCTTCTAAGGCAGAAGTTGCCCACCAACCAATACAATTTTCTTCTGCAATATCCACAAACTCATCTGCTGCTTCAAATCCGCCCAAAAGGCTAGGTTTTAGCACCAAAAATTGAGGTTTGATGTCTTGTATGAGTTTTCGTTTTTTGCGGTAAATTCCTGCGCTAATCAGTTCTTCATCAAGGGCAATACGTACGGGAGAATTTTGACAAAGCATAGCCATTTCATTGATTTGCCCATTTTTGATAGGTTGTTCAATAGAATGTAATTCAAATACTGATAATTGTTTGAGTTTTTCTAGTGCATCTGCGGGTGCAAATGCACCATTTGCATCAACACGCAAAATCATATCATCAGCCGTGAATTGCTCTCTGATGTATTTGAGTAGGTTTAATTCTTCTTTGAAATCAATTGCACCAATTTTCAGCTTGATACAAGTATAGTTTTCTTTGATTTTCTCTTTGATTTGTTGGTACATAAATTCTTTCGTTCCCATCCAAATCAGCCCATTGATAGCAATAGGAGCTTTTCCTGCTGAAAAATCATTTTTAAAAATTATTTTTGTCCCTTTTTGCGCCATGTCCATTAGTGCGGTTTCTAAGCCAAAAGCTACCGCAGGTACACTCAAAGCACACTTCTTAATAATCTCATTAAAGGAATAAAAATCTTCTGTTTTATTGATTTTTTCACAAATCTCATCTAAAACTTGTGCTAAATCTGGGCGGTCGTCTGGGCTAAGACCCACCAAAACAGGAATTTCACCCACACCCACGCTTGCGCCCGTATTTGTACGTACTTGAGAATGAGAGAGATACACATAAAAACCTTGTTTTGTATTGAGTGTGCCACGTGAAGTAGTAGCATCAAAACGGAAATTAAGCGTATAAGGCTTTATTTTTATATTAAACATTATTTTCTAATTATTAAGTAATTACCAATTTTGCTACCAATTTACTGAAAAACTTGTATAAAATCTGTACAAATTTTATTTTTATCAAATTTTGTTTCAGCCAAATGGCGGGCATTGCATTCGTATTTTTTTAGCATTTCTACATCATTTATAAAAACGTCTAACTGCTTCCAAAAATCTGCTGGATTGTGCGGAGACGCATAAAAACCACACTTATTATCTTCTACAAGGGTTTTTAACCAACCTTTCGTATTCGTAATACAAAGTTTTCCTGCTGCAAGAGCATCAAAAAACTTGTTTGGACTACAACTTTCAAGTACAGGAATATCCAAAAAAGACACATAAACGGCGGACATTTCACCCAAAAAAATATTTATCAAATCTTTTGGAATGGCTTTTATAAACAATACATTTGGCAAATCATAAGCAATTTCCTCTAATCTTTTTTTCTCTGCACCAGCTCCAACAATAAAAAAATCAACTTTTTTGTTGTTTTCGTGACCAAATTTAGCAATATTAAGTAGGTATTCCAAATGGTTTGCCTTGCCAATAGTACCAAAATAAACGACTGAAAAATTATCTAAGACTTTTTTGCCCGTTTTGTGTGAGAAAAACTCATTATCTGACATATTAGGAAACATTAACACCTCTTTTGTTATCCCCCTACTTTTTAAGGAGGGGTTAGGGGTGGTTTTTGTTTTTTCTGTCCCTCTACTTTTTAAGGCTAGCATTTTGCTAGGGTTAGGGGTGGTTTTTGTTTGTAAAACCTCCTCTACGTGTGTTTGCATAGCGGGTGAAAGCGTGATAATTTTGCTTGCATTTTGGTAGATTTTCTTCTCAAAAAACCTTAATATTTTTATCAAAATGGCATTTTTGATAACTTTCATTTGAATTGGAGCTTCTGGCCACAAATCTCGCACCTCAAAAAAATAAGGAGTTTTATAAAATTTCTCCAATAAAAATGCCATAATTCCTACCGTAAGTGGTGTAGAAGTAGCATAGATAAGGGTTTTTTCTGATTTATTATTTTTCTGATTTTGCTTTTGATTTTGTTTGATGAGTTTTCTTGCAAGAAAAAAACTTTTCCAAAAAAACGACAAGAATGCTAAAATTCTTTTAAAAAACCCAAAATCATTATCATAAGGCACATTTAGATAATGAACCGTAAAATTTTCATTTATTTTTTCTGTGGTGGGAGGGAGATTGTGCGTTGTAATCATTTGTACATCAAAACCTGTGCTGGATAATGCATTAGCCAAGTACCAAGAACGGTGAGAACCATTTTCAGTTATCTTTTTGAAATATTGATGAATATAGATAATACGCATTTTTGCTTAAATTGAGTTTTTAGAACTTGCACAAAGAACGCAAAAAAACCTTTATATACAAAAAAAGGTAGCTTTTACTATGCGTAAAGCTACCTTTTTTGTTTTAAACTAGAAAACATTAGGTTTTCTCCTTGGTTTGTGTTCCCACAAACCAAAATGAGGGAGTAAAATAGCCTTTTTTATTGTGAATAAAAATACATTATTTGTCGTAATTGTTGCTTTGTGGGGACACAAACCAAGGAGAATAAAAGCCTCTCCAAAGTTTGGAAAGGCTTTTTTGATTTACAAATCATTTGCATAATATGCTCATTCACAATTATTTATGGTTTGTTATATTGATTATATTTTTTAAATTTTTCTTTGCTCAAATCTCCGTTTTTAACGGATTTAATGAATTGCGCCCACGCAAAAGGATTAAGTAATTGCAAGGTAGGGAACATATATTGGTTATTTATTTGGTATTCTTGTGAGCGCATATTGTATTGTGCTGCCGTTCCGCCATCTGCTTGTGTGCGCATTGCTAACTTTTCAATGGTTTCTGGAGAAAGACGTTTCTTTATTTCTTTTAATTCTTTGCTTTCTAACTCACGCTTTAAAAAAGCCTCCTTAAAATCTCTTTCCGTTGGATAAGGAAATACCTCAACGGGGTTCAACATTTGCGTTTGCTCGCTCATACCCACATAAACGGTGTAATCTTCTGTTTTATCTGCTGGCACTTTGTAGTAAATGGTTCTATGAGATACAAAAGAAAATACCAAACTATCTCCTGGCATCACTATCATAGAAAATTTGCCATCTTCATCTGTTGTTGTGCCTACACCTGCGGAAGGCAATACTACGTGAGCATAAAGCATTGGTTTTCTTGTATCTGTATCAATTACCGTTCCTGACAAACGCAAAGTAAGGCGGTCTCCTTGTGCCAAAATATCAGTAGAAAACATCAGCAAAGACATCAAAACCAACATAAAACAAAGAAAAAACTTCTTTTTAATGGGGTAATTAGAATAATTGGGATAATTGAGTTTATGGACTTGCATATTAGGTATATTTAACTTATTTGTCGTATGTTTTTTGAATGAATAACCAAAAGTAATAAAAAAAAGTTTGTGTTTTTAGAATAATGTAAAATAATAAAGTATATTTGAATTGAAAAATAAATTAGAGATGCTAATATCATTCAAAAATAACATAAGTAACTATTTTAAGTATTATTTCAATTATTCCGCTAAAAATATCTTTTTTGCTTTCCTTACTTTCTTATTGGCTAATAATGCGCTCATAGCGCAAAACATGCTGGAAAAAGAGATAGAGGAGGTGAAAAAAATATGCCAAGATTTGTGCGAAAGCAGTGCTAATAGTGATTATTATAGCTTATATCAAAAATTAGACCAAAAATTATTGCTTCTTCCCCTAAAAAATGCTACCAAAATAGCGGAAGATAATCTTGTGCTTTTTAAGCAATGCAATAATTTGTTCCTCATTCCTCACACTTATCTTAGCATTTGGCAACTACCCCAAAATGTAGAAGAACAAAATGTAGAATATTTACTCAAAGCAGTTGATTTTGCCAATAAAAGTAATTTCCCACTAGAAATAGCCGTTACTAATAGATGTCTTGCAGAGATGTTTAACCAAGCTGGAGAAGACAATAAAGCCCTTTTGAAGTATAAAGAGGCACAACAACAGTTTTTAGCACTTGGATACAAACAAGATGCTATCATTGCACTCTATGAAACCGCTATGATTTTCTATAATGCTTTTCAGTACCAAGATGCTAGAAAATGTTTTACGGAAGTGTCGGAAGGAAACTTTGAGTTGTTGCCTATACGCTTCCAAATCAATACTTGGAATGCTATTGGGCTTATCCATAAACAAAAAAAAGACAACCACGTTGCCCTGATTTACTACGAAAAAGCTCTCGCAATAGCTAAAAAGAACGAAGATTTGGTTTGGGTTGGCATTATTTCTGGTAATAAAGGGCAAATTTATAAAATTTTAGGCAAACTTGACACCGCAGAACAACTCCTAAAGACTGATGTAGCCTATAGCATACAATTTGGAGAGATAGCTAACGCCGTTACTTCCCTCAATGTAATATCAAATATTTATATAGAGCAAAAACGTTTCAAAGAGGCGGAAGAGAATCTTATTAAATCCATAGAACTTGCTAAGAAAATAAAAGAAAAAGATTTTTTGGCAAAATCTTCTATTTATACTTCTTATACGGAGTTTTATAGCGTCCAAAATAATTTTCAAAAAGCCTACGAATACCAAAAGAAAAAAGAAGAAATACTAGATACACTGTACAAATACAAGAAAAGTAGCGAAACTAACAAGTTTCAGATGCAAGATTTGCTCAAAACTAAAAACCAAGAAATTATTTCTATCAGAAAAGAACAAGAAATGCAAGACAAATCTTCCTTTTTTAGAACTGTTGCCTTTGTTGCAAGCACTATTTTTCTCCTTATTTTGGTCTTTTCTTTCTATTTTACCAATAAAAAACAAAAAATAGCTAACACAATTCTTAATCTTCAGAAAGAAGAAATACATCAGCAAAGAGAAGAGATTTCCGCACAGAAAGATGATATTGCTGCAAAAAACAAAACACTTCATCTTTCTAATGCACAACTGGAAATTAAGATTGTTGAACGCACAAAAGACCTCTCTAATGCAAACAACGAGCTTATTTCTTATAACGGGCAGTTAGAAC
The DNA here is from genome assembly GCA_043772375.1 of Raineyaceae bacterium. Taxonomy (GTDB): domain Bacteria; phylum Bacteroidota; class Bacteroidia; order Cytophagales; family Thermonemataceae; genus JANYGM01. The sequence goes on from JAYVGJ010000269.1 coordinate 8,282, forward strand.
AGTTTGCCTACATCATTGCGCACAACCTGCGTGCGCCTGTGGCACGTATGTTGGGGCTTTTAGATGTCTTTAAAGCCAGCGGACTGCTCAATAATGACAACAGATTTTATATTGATAAGATTGAAATCTCTGCCAAAGAACTCAATGAAATCATTGGAGACCTCAATAAACTACTAGAAATTAAAAATAATCTTAAAGATTTTAGAGAAGATGTAGATTTAGAAAGTAAATTTGTTCACGTTTGTACTACCTTAGAACGTCAGATAAGAGAAAATAATGTAACTTTTGATGTGGATTTTCAAGTCAAGACTATTCATTCTGTTAATCTTTATATTGATAGCATTTTTTATAATCTTGTCAGCAATGCCATCAAATATAGGAACATTGATAAGCAAGTTTATATACAAATATCCTCCAGAAAGGATAAAAATATGACTATTATCACCGTTAAAGACAACGGAATGGGCATTGATATGCAAAAATATGGCGACAAAATATTCAGCCTTTACAAACGCTTTCATAATCACGTAGAAGGAAAAGGTATGGGGCTACATCTTGTTAAACTTCAAATAGAAACACTAGGCGGAACTATCAAAATAGAGAGTAAATTAGACGAAGGAACGACTTTTACTATTGCTTTTCCTAGTAGTAAAATAGTCTAAGTAACATAGTCTAAGTAACATATTCTAATCAGAGTACGCTAAAAACTCTTTCAAAAAAACCCCAGTCAGAAAAACTTTCTGACTGGGGTTTCAATATAAGTCTTATTATTTAAGTCTTATTATTTAAGTCTTTAAAAATACAAGCCACACAATTGCTCAACTTTCTACACTTGCTGTCTTCCGACCCTGGGGGATTCGTAAGGAGCAAAATTTGCAGCTTGCGAGTGCAAAGGTAGGTAATTTTTTTATGACTACCAAATTTTTTAGACTATATTTTCATGAAAACTTAAAAAATTATTTTACAGAGCCTGGCAACATTCTCTTAAATGCCTGATATTCAGTTACTGTAGCTGCTTTTGTTGTACATTTCAGACCTTCAGCTTTTGTGTTGATATTTTTGATACGGTTTTCTGGTGCAGGGTGCGTACTCAAAAACTCTGGTTGTCTTGCTCCACCTGCGGCTTCTAGTTTCACAAAAAAGCCTGCTGCGCCATTGCATTGGTATTTTGTAGTAGAAAGATAATCAACAGAGGCTGCATCTGCTTCTTTTTCGTAATCACGGCTATATTTCAAGCTAAGAAAAGTAGCGGTAAGTTGCGAAAGTTGCTCTGGAACTACTGCTCCTGCGAGTTGTGCCACTATTCCAAGTCCCATTCGTTTTTCCATTGTCCTTGCGCTATGTTCTTTGTCTGCGTGTCCCATTTCGTGACCCATCACGCCTGCTAGCTGGTCTTCATTGTCAAGGTATTTGATAAGCCCCGTATAAACGAAAATATAGCCACCTGGCGTACAGAAAGCGTTAAGCGTTTTGTCGTCATTGATGATGCGGACTTCCCAGTCAAAGTCGTTGCGGTGTACCAATTTGCCTGAATTAAGCACGTTGTTGGTGATTTTGCGCAGGTATGCGTAGGCTTGCGGGTATGCCTTTTCGTCAAGGACGGGATATTCTGAAGGTTTTGCAAGGATTTCGTCACGCACTTTCATTCCCATTTGTTTTTGTTGCGGAATGCTGGTGAAAATTGATTTTCCACAACCCAAAAATAAGCTAGAAATAGCTATTAAGGATATAAAAAAAAAGTTTTTCTTTGTCATAGTTTTTGTTTTTTTGAGTTTAACTTATTGTAATTGAGTGAATTAGATGGGTAATTAATTCGTTGTTGGTGTCGCTGCGCTAGAACACCAAACAACGGCGGTTTTTTTAATGCAAAAATCCTCAATAAATTTATTGAGGATTTTTTTGTCATTACCTAAAATAAATTAGGTATAAGGTTTTTCCGTGAAGAAAAGCTCACAAAATCAGACTATAAAAGTGTGATGTTTGTAGCGTTAAGCCCTTTTTTGCCTTCTTCTACGTTGAAGCTAACTTTGTCGTTCTCACGAATAGTTTTGCCACCAAGTGCTGTAGAGTGTACAAATACTTCTGTTCCATTTTCAGAAGTGATAAATCCGAAACCTTTTGATTCATTAAAGAATTTTACTGTACCTTTTTCCATGTTATTTATTATTTTTAAAATATACTAAACTAAAAAGACCTTCTTTTTAGCGAGTGCAAGGTAGTCATTTTTTTGATATGCGCAACAAAAAACTATTATTTTTTTCTATATTTGTGAAAATAATTTTATCAAACCTCAAATGGAGCATATCAATAGCGTTTTTGAAATTCTAAGCCCAAGCGAAAATACGTATTTGGTTGTCCTAAAAATCAATAATGATATAAAAAACAACCCTAAGTATGAAAATACTTTTGCTGATTTGGCTGACTTTGCAGATAAAATGCCCAATTCTGATAAAAAAGACTACGAAATTTTGCATCATCCAACAAAAAAACAAGAATTTTTGGCTGGAAGGCTTGCACTATCCAAAGCATTAAAATTATTAGAATATGATTATAAAGGTATCAAAAAAGACGAAAACGGAAAGCCTTATATTATTGATTATCAAGAGAATAATGATAAAAATAATAGCAATATTCATATTTCTCTCTCACACTCATATCCGTTTGTGGGTGCGCTGGTGAGCAGGCTGGGTGCGTGTGGCGTGGATATAGAACAACCAAAAGAGAAAATTTTGCGTGTTGCACCACGTGTTTTTTCTGAAAAAGAACTTGTTTTTTTGGAAAAAGATTTAGAGAAAAGTACCGTTTTTTGGTGTGCAAAAGAGGTTTTATATAAGATTTATGGAAAAGGAGAAGTGAATTTTAAGGAAAATCTGTTTGTTTTTCCTTATGAAAATCATACAGAAAATGAAAATAATTTAAAAATAGCAGCAGAAATAAAAATGCCTGATTTTTATCAAAAATATATACTTGATGTTAGCTTTTTGGAGGATTTTGTACTGTGTTATGGCGTAGATAACTGAAATTTTAAAAAAAATATTTATTATTTCTCAAAAAAATAGTATATTCGCATTTCCAACCCAAAAACCCCTTTATGCGCTAAAGATGAAGAGTTATATTGACCTAATAGAACAGACTTTTGAGTTCCCTAATCCAGAGTTTAAAGTTAAAAAAAATGAGCTTTTTTTTAATGATGTACCTTTGATGAAAATCATCCAAGAGTATGGTACGCCGCTCAAAATCAGTTACTTACCTAAGATAGGTCAGCATATCCGAGATTGCAAGGAAATGTTTGCCAATGCTATCAAAAAGTACAAATACAAAGGAAGTTACACCTATTGTTATTGTACCAAATCCTCTCATTTCAGCTTTATTTTGGAAGAAGCACTCAAAAATGATATTCATTTGGAAACGTCTTCCGCTTTTGACTTGCCTATTATTAAGGCACTTTACGAAAAAGGCAAAATAAGCAAAAACACTTTTATTATCTGTAATGGCTACAAACGCCCACTTTATACGCAATACATCAATGAATTGCTAGAAGAAGGCTTTAATTGTATGCCCATTTTGGATAATCTCAAAGAAATTGCTGCTTATGAAAATAATTCTGTAGAAAAAATCAATGTGGGCATTCGTATTGCCGCTGATGAAGAGCCAAATTTTGCGTTTTATACTTCTCGTTTGGGAGTGCGTTATAGTGATATTGACATACTTTACAAAGAAAAAATTGCTAATAATGATAAATTTAGCCTGAAAATGCTTCATTTTTTCATCAATACGGGCATCAAAGATACTGCCTATTATTGGAGCGAACTAAGCAGATTTATGTACAAATACTGTGAATTGAAGAAGATTTGCCCAGATTTGGACAGCGTGGATATTGGTGGCGGATTTCCTATTCAGACATCTTTGGCATTTGAGTATGATTATAAATATATGATTGAGCAAATCATTGAAAACATACAATGGATTTGCCAAAAAAATCACGTACCTGTGCCAAATATCTTTACAGAATTTGGGTCTTATACAGTTGCGGAAAGTGGCGCAACTATCTACGCAGTCATTGACCAAAAGCTCCAAAATGATAAAGAGCTTTGGTATATGATAGATGGCTCATTTATCACACAACTACCAGACGTGTGGGGAATGAACCAAAAATACATTATGCTTGCCGTCAATAATTGGGATAATCCGTTTCATAAAGTAAATTTGGGCGGTCTGACCTGTGATAGCCAAGATTATTACAACTCTGAAGCACATACATCAGAAGTATTTTTACCTATTCCAGAGAGCCACGAAACACAATATATTGGATTTTTCCATACAGGCGCATACCAGGAGTCTTTGGGTGGTTATGGTGGCATACAACATTGCCTCGTTCCTGCACCCAAACATGTGATTATCAGTAGAGATAAAAAAGGGAAAATAATAACAGAACTTTTTGCACCAGAACAAGATAGCGAGTCTATGCTTAAACTTTTGGGGTATAAATAAGGAAAAAGTACGAAATAAGAAGTACGAGGTACGAATATAAAATCTTGATCACTAAATTATTGTAAAAAATAAAAAAATGAGATTATTTAATCCTTGTTCCTAAGCCTTTGTTTCGCATAAAAAATCCTTTTCAAGTATTGGAAAGGATTTTTTGTTATATTTTACGAAATAGTGATATTAAATAAATAACCAAATCTTTGAGGTAAAAATACATTTTAACTTAAAATACCAATGGAAAATACAGAAAAAGAATTAGATAAAAATACAGAAGACATTGATATAGAAGAAGTTGATAAAAATGCGGAACAATTAGAAGAGCCTTTTGATGCTACAAAAGTCAAGATAGAAACAAAAACACCTTCTTTGGATACGCTTATCAAAAGGATAGAACGTGAAACTATTGAAATGAATACAGATACATATTTTCAGCGTTATCCAGATTTGTGGGACAATGCCAAACAAAGCCGTCTGATTGAATCTCTTTTGATACGTTTTCCGTTGCCTGCCTTCTTTTTTGATGCGACTGATGACGAAAATTGGCTTGTTGTTGATGGTTTGCAACGCCTAAGTAGTATTCGTCATTTTTGCGTATATAAAACACTAAAACTTACTGGACTTGAGTTTTTAAAAGATTTGAATGGTGTAAATTGGGACGGTTTGCCTACACATTTGCAGCGTGTTATTGAAGAAAGTCAGGTACTTATCTACAAAATAATGCCAGGAACGCCTCCAAACGTAAAATTCAATATTTTCAAGCGAGTAAATACAGGTGGTCTGATGTTAGAACCACAAGAAATTAGACACGCTTTGTTTCAAGGAAAACCTGCTACATTGATTGCAGCACTTGCAAATTCTGCGGAATTTTTGCAGGCAACTGACCACAAAATAGCTACACGCCGAATGCTTGATAGAGATTTTGTAAACCGTTTTTTGTGTTTTTATCTCTTTGGTTATGAGAGTTATAAGCCTGATTTAGATACTTTTATGAGCGAAGCAATGCAAAGTATTTATAACAAAACAACGGAAGAACTTGAAAAAATCAGCCAAGATTTTAAAAGTGCTATGAAGTTATCTATCAGCATTTTTGATAAAGAAGCGTTTAGGAAAATCTACAAAAAAGATGGTAATCTTGCGCCCATAAATAAATCTTTGTTTGATGCTTTATCTGTGCAATTTGCATTATTAGATGACAAAGAAAGAGAATTATTAGAAGCTAAAAAGGCTATTTTTAAGGATAAAATAAAAATTGCTTTGAGTGAACAAGGGGATTTTTTTGTGGCAGTTACTACGTCCACAGGTGACAGAAAAAAAGTAATCTTTCGCCATAATTTTGTGAAAAATCTTATCCAAGAAGTGATTAAACGAGAAAATCAACCAGAAAATCAATAAAAAAATGATAAAAAATATAGAAATAAGAAATTTCAAATCTATCAAAAAGAAACATTTTCAACTCAAAAATCTTAACATTTTGTTAGGGCTAAATGGGCAAGGAAAATCCTCTTTTATTCAGTTTTTGCTGCTTTTACGCCAGTCAAATTTGACAGGAGGACAGTTAAATCTAAGCGGAAACTACACCAATATAGGTAATACAAAAGATGCTATTTATCAGTATCACAATGGGGAAAGTCTTGGTTTTGATATTCAATTTGATGAAGGAGCATATATGAATATGGAATTTGATTACCAAATAGGTGCAAATTCATTTAAAGATATAAAAAATATAGAGGGTGCGGACTTATATAATCTTGAACACTTTTTTAACACCAACCAAAATCAAGGATTGTTTTCTTATAATAATTTTCAATACCTAAAAGCAGATAGAATTTCACCTACAACCGTTCACCTAAAAAACAACTCACAGGTTGTCAAAATGAATAATATGGGTGATACAGGCGAGTTTACGGTTGATTTTTTGGAAACAAGAGGACACGAAAAAATCAATTTTAAGAATTGCATTCACCCAAAAACGCAACAATCAATCAATAATCAAAACGAAATAATCAGAGATGACAAATTGCTTAATCAAGTAAATCTTTGGTTAAGTGAAATTTCACCTAACGTCAGCATAAAAACTACCGCTATTTCCTCCAATGCAGTAAAATTAGAATATCAGTTTGCACAACCAACTTATGGTACGAGTAATGCTTTTCTACCTGAAAATGTAGGTTTTGGTATTTCTTATGCTTTGCCTGTTATTACGGCACTTTTGGCAGCACGAGAAGGAGAGCTTTTGATTATTGAAAACCCAGAAAGCCACATACACCCACGAGGGCAGGCAGAACTTGGAAAACTTATTGCACTTGTGGCACAAAATAACGTTCAAATCATTATAGAAACGCATAGCGACCATATTTTGAATGGTATTAGAGTTGCTGTAAAAGAGAAAGACATAGCAAAAGAAAATGTGGTTGCTTTTTATTTTAACAAGGTCGTTGAGCCTACGGAGCAATATTCAGATATTACGGATATTGAACTTGATAAAAATGGAACTTTAAGCGAGTATCCAACCAATTTGCTTGATGAGTGGAGTAATCTGATATCAAAACTTATTTAATTTATGGAATTATTTTTTAACGAATTAAGTATTTCTCTAGTAGAAAATAAAGCACAAGTGGCAGGAATAATGGAACAATTCTCAAAAACTGTTGCATTAGCACGTAAAAAAGGATTTGAAAATATTAGAAGTTACTTTGCAAAAGAGGAAATAAAATTAGCAAATGATTACACGTTTGATAATTGGCTCAATGATAAAAGCGTTTCTAAAAACTCAAAAGACGTTCTCTATGGAATGATAATTGTCCCGTTCATACAAGAAAAAGATGAAAACGAATATTTGAAAGCAGAATATTTTTTTGACAATGTGGAACACAATATTTCAAAAACCGAATGTAATGGGCTTGCGGCAGCCCATTTGTATGAAAGCTTAAGCATTAGTTTGTCTTCTTTGCCTGTCTGGGATAACACAAAATTAGTTATTTCTATTGAACAAAGTGGTCAAACTACATCAAAAAATGTCTTGAATATATCTTCTGAAAAATCTTTTGAAAATGCAGAAATAGCGTATTTTGTAGAAAATATGGGCGAAATCAAACTTGTTGAGACACCAATATTACCAAATGATAAATCAATAAGTTTGGGAAGTCATCACGGAACAAAACCACTAGAAGTATTGTGTAATAGACTAAAAGAAAATCCGTATGTTGTGTCTATGCAATCAACAGATAATAGTAGAGGAAGTAGCCATAAATTTATTAAGAATGTTTTTCCTGATGGTAAAATTGAAATAGTTTTGTTCAAAACAGATAGCAAATATGCCGTAATAGTGCAAACAACTGGCAAAAATCTAAGAGAAACGAAAAAAATAGCCACTATTTTAGATAAAAAATACTCTTGATATTTCTGAAAAATAATAATAAACCAAATGAAAAACTACCCTTCTTATATCACAGAAGAAAGCCTATTTTGGCTCATAGACAACGCCATACGTGAAGATGTGGGAGATGGCGACCATTCTTCTTTGTCGTCTGTGCCTGCGCAGGCACAAGAAAAAGCACAACTTATCATCAAAGATAATGGCATTATTGCAGGGCTTTCTCTTGCAGAAATCATTTTTAAGAGAATTGATAAGGATTTTAAGGTGAATTTGTTGTTAGAAGATGGCGCAACTGTCAAAAAAGGAGATATTGGACTTACCGTAGAAGGTAGCGCACAATCTATTCTTAAAGCGGAACGCCTTGTGCTTAACTGTATGCAGCGTATGAGCGGCATTGCTACACATACGGCGCACCTTACCCAAATGATAGCGCACACAAAAACACGCCTACTTGATACACGCAAGACAACACCTAATTTTCGCATCTTAGAAAAATGGGCAGTTAGCATTGGCGGAGGGAAAAACCACCGTTTTGCGTTGTATGATATGATTATGCTCAAAGATAACCACATTGATTATGCGGGTGGCATCACAAAAGCAGTAGCAGGAGCGCAAGAATATGCAAAAAATTATTTACAAAAAACAGGTAAAACTTTGCGTATTGAGGTAGAAACACGCAATTTGGCAGAAGTGCAGGAAGCTATAAATGTGGGCGGAATTGATGTAATTATGTTGGATAATATGTCTTTGGAAATGATGAAAGAAGCCGTAAAAATGATTGGAAATATAGCCCAAACAGAAGCCTCTGGCGGTATTACGGAGGCAACTATTGCTGATGTGGCAGAATGTGGCGTTGATTTTATTTCTGTTGGTGCGCTTACCCACGCAGTTAAAAGTATGGATATCAGCTTAAAAGCAATAAAATAAGCAATTACGAATTATCAATTACGAATTACGGAAATAGCTATTTATTATCTTCTGTATTCACTCACAATTCACAATTTAAAATTCACAATTATTTAAAATGACTTTTCAACTAAATGCTGTTAAATCAGATGCAGATGCACAACAAGATGTAACTGATTTTGCAAAAAACAATGATTATGAGCTTTTTGTGGCACGTGAGCGCACAATGATAGAAATGATTGAGCCGTTTTGTCAAATGATGCTTAGGCACAATACAAGTGATTTTCACGTATTTACGGAGGTTTTTATTAAAAATGATTATGCCATTCTTACCCAGCAGTATTTTGGAGATGAGCAACCACATTTTATTATTGATGTTGGTGCAAATATAGGTTGTGCCACACTTTACTTGCGTAGGTTTTTTCCAGATGCTAAATATATTGCCGTAGAAGCATCTAAAAGCAATTTTGAAGCATTAGAACGGAATATTTCTCTCAACCGTTGTGAGAATGTCAAAGCTATAAATAAAGCGTTTTGGGTGAATAATGATATGTTGGAATTGGGTAATTCCTTTCGTGATGGGCGTGAATGGGCGTTTTCTACACGACCTTTGGAAAAGCAAGAGCAGGAACAAAAAAATGATATAATGTTGGTTCAGGGCATTACTTTGGCACAAATATTGGCTGATAACCAAATTTTGGAGGTTGATATTCTTAAAATTGACATTGAAGGCGGAGAAAAATGGATTTTGGAAGACAAAGCAACTATGCAACTTATCAAAGAAAAAGTAAAAATATTGCTAATGGAAGTCCACGAAGATGTTATTTTGATGGAAACCGCCCAAAATATTATGAAAGAAAATGGCTTTAATTTTGTGGTAGAAGGTGCTATTATTTTTGCTAGGAAAAAGTAATTTTGTGTTATTTTTAAACTCGCAATAGTTTAAAAATAATGACCGCAACTTTTCTACTAAAAAGAACTTTTGGATAAGAAAAAACTGCCTTTAAAAGGTATTTAAACCCAATTTTCTTAAAATTTGCTAATACAAGGTGTAAAGATACATAAAGCCATAAATGCGCTTTTGCTACATAGAATTTAGTGCCATATTTATTCATAAAATAGTTATCTTTCTCCAAAAAATGTAAAGCTAAATCTATTCTTTTGATAAGTTTATCTTGATTAACCTCCAAAACACTCCGACTATCATGCTGAATCATAGTTGCAGTAATATTATTAGTATAAAAAATAGGAAAACGGCTAGCCAAACGCATCCAACATTCCCAATCTTCCGTACCAGAAAGTTCTCTATTTTCATTAAAAAGGTTCTCTTTCATAATATCAGTACGTACAAAAACACCCATACAACTCAAATGATTACCTTCCAAAAGTGTATCATTGATGTTTCCTTTACGTTTATTTTGTTGCCAAAGTATATTTCCTAGATTATCTTTCATCTCATAAGCCAAACTAATAAAAACTGGCTTTTCATTATTATTGGTATTTTGATGTTTTTCTATGATATTTTTTGCTTCTTGCAAATGATTTGGATAAAACAAATCATCAGAATCTAAAAAAGTAACAAATTCCCCTTTTGCACGCATTATACCATAGTTTCTGGCAGCGGCACGCTCTGCATTTTCTTTGTAATAATAGGTAGTTTGTGGGAAATTATTAGTATAAAAAATATTTTTTGTATTATCTGTACTTCCATCATCTACTACAATTATCTCATAATTTTTGTAAGTTTGCTGAAAGATGCTTTCTAATGTTTTGGGCAAAAAATCAGCCCTATTATACGTAGGTATAATAATAGAAAATAAGATATTGTTCATGCTTTTTTGATAAATACAGGATTTTGTGTAAAATTAACAAAAATTAACTTCAAATCAACTTGAAAACAAATATTACTTATATTATTTCCAATATTGACAAAGCTATTTCTTTTGAGTGGATAGCAGACGAAATCAACAAAGATAAATTTAATTTGTCTTTTATTTTGCTAAATAATACTGTTGATTGTTATTTGGAAAGATATTTAAAAGAACACAAAATACCAATTTTTTTTGTAGAATACCACGGCAAAAAAAGTGTTTTTAGTGCTTTTTGGAAAGTTAGAAAGTTGCTCAAAATGCTCAAAACACAAATTGTTCATACGCATTTGTTTGATGCTTGCTTGATAGGACTTTTTGCCGCCAAAATACTTTGCATCAAAAAACGTATTCACACACGTCATCATAGCTCTTTTCACCACGAATATTTTCCAAAAGGAGTTTATTACGACAAATTTATAAATTATCTATCTACTAATATTATAGCCATTACAAGCAATGTGCGTGATATTTTGGTTGATTGGGAGAATGTCCAACCAGAAAAAGTAAACATTATTCATCACGGATTTAAACTAGAAGAATTTGAAAATATCAAAGAAACTTCTATTTCTAACCAAACCCGCATCAAAACGCTCCAAATCAAATATAATCCCCTAAATAATTCCCCAGTAATTGGTGTCATTTCTCGTTATACTGCTTGGAAAGGTATTCAGTATATTATTCCAGCTTTCAAAAAACTGCTTGAAACACATAAAAATGCACATTTATTGCTTGCCAATGCAAAAGGAGATTATCAAAACGAAATAAAAAAACTACTCCAAGATATTCCAACAGAAAATTACACGGAAATTCCGTTTGAAAATGATATTGTAGCACTTTATCAACTTTTTGATATGCACATACATACACCTATCAATGCACACGCAGAAGCATTTGGACAAACTTATATAGAAGCTCTGATTTCTAAAGTACCTTGTATTTTCACCATTTCTGGAATTGCTAATAATTTTATTCAAGACGAAAAAAATGCCCTAGTTGTGCCTTATGAAGATACAAATGCTATTTATGAGGCAATGATAAGACTTTTAGAAGATAAAAATCTTAGAGAAAATCTAATAAAAAATGGTTTTGAAGATGTCAAGAAAGATTTTGGAATAGAAACTTATATCAAAAAATTAGAAGAATTATACACTTTGTAATTTAAACTGCACAATATCAATAAAAACTGTTCTTTTTTATCCAAAAAGAACAGTTTTTTTACTTACTTTTGTACTAAAATTATATGAAAATTTAAAATTATTTTAATGACAAATCCAAAAAGATATACCCTAACGGCTGCCTTGCCCTATGCTAATGGTCCTGTGCATATTGGACACTTGGCTGGCGTTTATATTCCTGCTGATATTTATGCCCGTTATCAGCGGTTACGCAACCAAGATGTACTTTTTGTTTGTGGGTCAGACGAACATGGCGTACCCGTAACACTGCGTGCAAGGGCGGAAGGCGTGTCTGTGCAGGAAGTTGTGGATAAGTACGACAAACTAATGAAAACCGCTTTTGCAGACTTTGGGATTAGTTTTGATATTTATTCTCGTACCTCAAAAAAAATCCATTACGATACTGCACAAGAGATTTTCAAGAAAATGTACGAAAATGGCAAATTTGAAGAGAAAACAACTGCGCAATTTTATGACGAAAGTACCAAAATGTTCCTTGCAGACCGCCTAATAATGGGAACTTGCCCAAAATGCTCACACCCAGATGCTTACGGAGACCAATGTGAGAATTGTGGTTCTACACTTAGCCCAGACGAACTAATCAATCCACGTTCTATGGTGAGTGGCAATACGCCCATTAAAAAAGAAACAAAACATTGGTATTTGCCACTTGATAAGTACGAAAATTGGCTACGTGAGTGGATTTTGGAAGGACACAAAGAGTGGAAAACTAATGTTTATGGACAATGCAAATCTTGGATTGAGCAAGGTTTGCAACCTCGTGCAGTCACTCGTGACTTGGATTGGGGCGTGCCGTTGCCTATCCCCAACACAGATGGAAAAGTGATGTATGTTTGGTTTGATGCGCCCATTGGCTATATTTCTGCTACAAAAGATTATTTTTTACAGAAAAATACAGACGAAAACGCTTGGGAAAAATATTGGAAAGATAATGAAACAAAACTTGTCCATTTCATTGGAAAAGATAATATTGTGTTTCATTGTATTATTTTTCCTGTGATTTTGAAGGCAGAAGGCTCGTATATTTTGCCTGAAAACGTGCCTGCAAACGAGTTTTTGAACCTTGAAAGCAAAAAAATCTCTACTTCACGCAACTGGGCAGTTTGGTTGCACGAATATTTGGTAGATTTTCCAGAAAAACAGGACGTTTTGCGCTATGTTTTGACCGCCAATGCACCAGAAACCAAAGATAATAATTTTCTTTGGAAAGATTTTCAAGACAGAAATAACAACGAATTAGCCGCTAATTTGGGCAATTTTGTCAATAGGGTTTTTACGCTCACACACAAATATTTTGAGGGAAATGTACCCAATTTCACACAAAATCCTACTGAAAATGATGTAAAAACCATTGAAATTATTGCTACTTTTCCTAAAAAAATCAGTGATTCTTTGGAAAATTACCGCTTTAAAGAGGCTTTGGGCTATCTTATGGAACTTTCGTCTATTGGAAACAAATATTTGCAGGACAATGCCCCTTGGACACTTGCCAAAAATTTTGAGGAAAATAAAGATAGAATAAACGCTGTTATGAATCTTTCTTTGCAGATAATTGCTAATTTGACTGTTTTGATGCAACCATTTTTGCCGTTTGCAGCGCAAAAGCTCAAAAATGCACTTCATTTGGGAGATTTCTTTTGGAATGAAACAGGCAATATTGATATGATTTTGACTGGTCAGAAAATAGAAAACTTAGGCATTCTTTTTGATAAAATTGAAGATGAAGCCATTGCAAAGCAAGTTCAAAAACTCCTTGATACGCTAGAAACAAACAAGTTAGCAGAAAAATCAACAGAAAATAAATCAGAAAAATCAACAGAAAAAAATACTGAAATTTCTGAAAAAAGTCCTCTTTTAGAGAGCAAACCAGAAATTGTTTTTGATGATTTTATGAAAATGGATTTGCGTGTAGCAACCATTTTGCACGCAGAAAAAATGCCTAAAAGTGATAAACTTCTCAAAATCCGCCTTAATACAGGACTTGATGAAAGAACAGTTTTGAGCGGAATTGGCAAAGATTTTAGCCCTGAAGAAATCATTGGAAAACAAGTTTGCGTACTAATAAACCTTGCTCCACGCAAAATGATGGGCGAAATCTCGCAAGGTATGATACTTATGGCAAAAAATACTGATGGTAGTTTGGCGTTTGTTGCACCCTCCAAAATGGTAGAAAATGGAAGTGATATTAGCTAAATATTTGATATTAAGCCTTCAAATTTTGAAAAATTTGAAGGCTTAATTCTATTATTATGGTTACTTGATTTTTTTAGATGCTAATAGGATTTACACTCTGAATGAGAAGAATTTCGGAAAATGTATTGAAGTCCAGCCGACTGGCATATTTATAGAAAATATGTCAAAAAATGTATTTTTTCCGCCTTTGAATTCTATGACAAAACGAAATATTTTTAATGATTTTTATAGCTATTTTCTTGGTTTTCTTCAATGTTTCAATATGACATAAATAATAATAAATAAGCTCCAAAAATGCTTGTTACATAAATCTAATAACGCTTTCAAAAAAAATACTACAAATAACAAGATTTATATGCCTTAAATTTTATGTAAATTAGCTCACAAACAAATCTAAAGGTTGGTGTTCTAGCGTTAGCGACACCAACAACGAATTAAAAACCACCCAAATACGGTGGTTTTGTGCTTATACAAGTGCTTAAATACATTGTTTGGCGTAGTTTGGTGGCAGGTAGAAAAACCTGACACCACAGGAATAGTCTTTTGCTACTACGCTATAAAACCACAAAAACCACCCAAATACGGTGGTTTTTGCTTATACAAGTGCTTAAATACATTGTTTGGCGTAGTTTGGTAGCAGGTAGAAAAACCTGACACCACAGGAAATACAAATTTTAAAATGTAATACCCCACAAAACCACAAAAACCACCAGAATACGGTGGTTTTTGCTTATAGAAGTGCTTAAATACATTATTTGGCGTAGTTTGGTGTCAGGTAGAAAAACCTGACACCACAGGAACATTGTCTACACCTGGATTATTATCTTCTTTGTCTTCCACGCCATTCACGAATTTATTAACACCCACAATGGTGGGAAGTTCTGCTTTTTGTGTGCTGGTATTGTTACGTGTAGCATACAAGTAAACAGGTTTTCTACTGCCACTACGCTATAAAACCACAAAAACCACCCAAATACGGTGGTTTTTGCTTATAGAAGTGCTTAAATACATTGTTTGGCGTAGTTTGGTGGCAGGTAGAAAAACCTGACACCACAGGAAATTTGTCAGGTGACTAAAATGCAGGAATATTATCAACCCAGTTTTCTCTAATTTCACTAGGCATATGATTTTCTATAAATATTTTCAATTTATTAGGAATTACATATATTATTTTTTTCCTCTCAACACTATAGTTAGAATCAATGCAAATAGTATCTTTTGTACCAGAATTGTTGATTATTAACATTATTCTTGGTTGATATTGAAAAGTGCTTGTATCCTTATTAACTTCCATATTTTGATACAAATCCCTATTTATTTTGGTTTTTATATAAAATAATTCATATACTTTTCTTTTAACAATTGTTGTTTCAAATGTTTTTTTTGAATATATAACTTTTATAGATTTTTTTTTTAGTTTGGGTTGAGAATTGAACACACTACTATCATCCCAGCCATAACGGACATTTCGTGGTGCTATATACAATTCTATACTCTCCATTTTACTTTTTTGTGCATAAATACTATTCACATTAAACGTCAAAAGCAAAAAAACAAAAAACATTTTCATATTATTACTTATTTATGGTTTTTTTACAGTATATTTACTGTCTTTAATAGAAGTTGTTCCAGCTGCTTGAAAATTACTTTTCCAATTTTCTGGTGCTGTGTGTGTCATCCTTGTTCCATTTCCACCGTCATTTTCCTTATTTCTTATATGGAGAAGCTTTGAAATAAGGTTTACTTCATCTATAGTTCTTTTTTCTTCATTATTAGTGTATGCTCCTGCCTTTGTATTTCTGTTATTAAGAAATGTGACTAGTGACTCTACATAATGTTTTGCGTGTTTTGCCTCATGAAGCAAGACAAGTGCAGGTGAGTGTCTATTACTATTACCATCAATGAGACCTTGTGCAAAATTCCACTTAATTATTCCAATTCCAGACTTATTAAAGTATTTCGCAGCAAGAACTTTTTCGCCAGCTTCGAATTTACCATTTTTATTAGCATCTTCAAAACTTGTAACTTTATCATAATCAACTCCTGACTGTACTCCTGATTTTGTAAAATTATCTTTTGTAACTGGATAAGTATAATGTTGTATTATTAATTCACTTTTATGGTCTTCAAGTTCTTTTAATGTATTGTCTCCTACTTCTGCTAGATATTTTTTTGCCTCATTATATCTAGTTAATATTTCAGCTTTCTCTCTTCCTTTTGCTATAATAGTACCAGCCTTTGTAATAGTTGCTACTATTTTACCTTTAGAATCTTTTAAAATAACATCTTTTCCGTCTGGATCAATATAAATTATAGGATTATTTAAACAGAAATGATACGGAGAATTACTTATAAATTTTTTCTCCAAAGGGTCAGTACTCAACCATTTCCCTATTCTACTATCATAAATCCTAGCTCCAAAATCATAGTTTTGTTCGTTGAGTTCATTCTCCTTTTCTTTGCCATTATACCCATACCTATAAGCCTGATTATCAGCATATTGCATACCTGGCATTTCCATACCAAAGGCGTAATAATTAGAGTAACTTTGCACTTTAGCACTTGCATCTGCTTGTTTCTGGTCAGACACAATTACCCTTACATTCCCCAAATGGTCTTTCAATTCGTAATTACGCACCCTTAAAAGTCTGCTTGCGCTTGTGCGTGCCTGCGCACTTAAAGGCACATTCGTAATTGTATGCACCTGCACAGGAAGTCCTGTACCCAAACCTACAGACTGACGTACTTCACCACTTTTACCACGCCTCACATTACCAACGCTTGTAGTAGTAGGCGTTTGCAAGATACCATTTTTATACTGATAAACAATATTATTGTTAGTTATATTTTTTTGCGTAAAATAAATACTGTTTTCATCTCCTACCTTGTCAATATCTATGCTGACACTACTTCTAAGCGTAAATTCGCTACGCAAAGGATTAGGGTCAGTACCTATAAATTCAGGTATAATAGCCGTTCCAGTAGGGTTTGCCACCACTCCTGCTATATTGTCGCCCAAAATAAAGCTATGGGGCTTCAGGTTTTGGTAGTCAAAAAACGCTGCTCTTTGCCCCAAATGATACCAAAGCAGTTGTTTTCCGTCTGGGGAGATTTGTAGCTCTCCACCGTGATACAAATCCGTTTCTGTATAAGGCAGTTGTGCAATAGTAGGCAATACAGCGACTGCTATTGCCCCCATACTCACCACAAAAAGTTCTGCTTTTTGTGTGCTGGTATTGTTACGTGTAGCATACAAGTAAACAGTCCCTTCTCCACGGTCTTCTACTGCCGTAAAATGCGCTCCCACGTTTTCCGTAGCCGCAATCTCCAATTTAGCCATTACCATTGTAGTCGTAACGCCTGCATTGGTAGTAATAGCAATTTCATAACGGAAAAGTTTGCCTAGTTTGTTTCTACTAAACAACCAGTATTTATTTTCCTGTGTTGGGTGTCTTGTAATGATGTTTTTGCTACTTGCATCAGCCTCAATGACAATACCACTGGCATATTGGGCTAAAAAGCCGTTTTTGTCATAAAGTAGGCACACGTTTGGCTGTCCAAAATAGTCTTTTGCCACTACGCTATAAAACCACAAAAACCACCAGTTTGCAATATTCCTTGTATTAGTAGTGCAGATGTAGTATTTGCAGAAGATGTTACAAGTATTAGTTATACTCATAAACTAAATCCATCTTCTACTGTTACAGTTCCTACAACTACAGGAATGATTACACTTATAGATGATGGTAGATACACAGTTTTTGGTACAAATGCTTGCGGAAATAGTATCAATTACATTGTAATAGTTACATCAGACGAACTTGCAGGCTGTAAAACAATTGCAGAAGTACCAAAAAAATCAGAAAGTTTGCCAAATGCTTTACCAGAAATAATTATTTCACCCAATTCAGCAAATAGAGTTTATGAATAATTCTATTTTTAACCACCCCTAACCCCCAGTAATGTTAATTTCTGATTTTAAAAAATGATTAATATTTTATTTATTGTATTA
>JAYVGJ010000270.1:0-5290 GCA_043772375.1 Raineyaceae bacterium
AATAAGGAAGAAATTATCATTGACCTTTTGCAAAAATATGCCGCTTAAAATAACTGATAATCAAGTAGTTATACTAATAATAAATATCAACAATTTAAGTAGTGGTGAGCAAAGTTTTGAGATAGAAACGCCTTTATTTTGCCTTATTGAAGCAGAAGACAACGACATAGAAAAAAATATACCCCAATGTATTGCACAAATGGAAGGTGCAAAGGTATATAACGAAAAAGAAGGTAAATACCTAGATGTTATTTTTGGGTGTGTTACGACAGGAACAGAATGGCAGTTTTTGAAGTTAGAAAATAAAACTTGTTTCATTGATGAAAAACGCTATTATATCAATGATTTACCTGCTCTTTTAGGCGTTCTACAAAAAATTATTGATATTCAAACTGCAAAAACTCTATAAAATCCCTGCAAAACGGCTATCTATTTCTCCTATTTTTTTGATAAAATTATCCGTTTTCAGTTGTTTTTTCTTGATAATGGCTATTTCTTGTTTTAGTTCTATGTTTTCTTTTTGAATTTTTTGTGTTTCAGCCTCAATAGGTTTCATAGCTGCTCTCCTATCCCAGAAAACCATTGCTATTAGCCCAAAAATGCTCGCCAAAAGACCAAGCATAATGTAAAGAAGCATATCCATACGTTTATTTACATCATCAAAGCGTTTATCAACACCCTCAAGTTTAGTTGCTATAATAGCAACTTGCTTATTGGTTTCTGTTTGTTGTTTGACAAGTTCCAACAATAATTCTCTATCAGTTGGTGCGCCATTTTGCGCAGATAACGGATAAACAACCATAAAAAGCAACAATATCAGCAGGCTTAATCTTTTCATACACAAACATAACTAAATTTTTGGATAATTCAAATTTTTGAATTGAAATAAATTGTGCAAAACAAGTAAATCAAAAAATATCAATAAAAATCCTTTAAAATCTCCAAAAAAAGATTATTTTTGCGCCCAAATCAACTGTTAATTAAATATTAAAAATCCTTCTCTCAAAATATAAAATATATCAATAGCATTATGACAAATAAAGGCGCAATTTCCCAATTCATAGAACATCATTACTTGCATTTCAACGCTGCTGCACTTGTTGATGCGGCAAAAGGCTACGAAACACATCTTTTGGAAGGTGGCAAAATGATGATAACGCTTGCGGGTGCTATGAGTACGGCGGAGCTAGGAAAATCTCTTGCAGAGATGATTAGACAAGATAAAGTAGCCATTATTTCCTGCACAGGCGCAAATTTGGAAGAAGATATTATGAACCTTGTAGCTCACTCCCACTACAAACGTGTACCCAATTACCGTGATTTGACTCCACAAGATGAATGGGATTTGTTAGAAAACCACTACAACAGAGTTACTGATACCTGCATTCCTGAAGAAGAGGCATTTAGACGTTTGCAAAAGCATATTTACAAAATTTGGAAAGATGCACAAACTGCTGGTGAGCGTTACTTCCCTCACGAATATATGTACAAAATGCTTAATTCTGGCGTTTTGAAGGAATATTACGAAATTGACCCTAAAAATAGTTGGATGTTGGCGGCAGCTGAGAAAAACTTGCCTATTGTTGTACCTGGTTGGGAAGATAGCACAATGGGAAATATTTTTGCTTCTTATTGCATTAAAGGTGATTTGGTGCCTTCTACAATGAAATCAGGCATAGAATATATGACTTTTTTAGCTGATTGGTATCCAAAAAATAGCACAGGAAAAGGCATAGGATTTTTCCAAATTGGGGGCGGAATTGCAGGTGATTTTCCTATTTGCGTTGTGCCAATGCTTTACCAAGATATGGAAATGCACGATATTCCTTTTTGGAGCTATTTCTGCCAAATTTCTGACTCTACAACCTCTTATGGCTCATATTCTGGCGCAGTTCCTAATGAAAAAATCACTTGGGGCAAACTAGATATTCATACGCCTAAATTTATTGTAGAATCTGATGCTACTATTGTTGTGCCGTTGATTTTTGCGTGGATTTTGGGCTGGTAATTTTTTAGTGTGTAGTGAAATAGTGTATAATGGAATATAAAACATATTTTAGAGGTAATCAAAAGTTTCGTTTTAATGAAACTTTTGACTATCTTTGTGTTCATAAATAAAAAGTCAGAAATAAATGGAAAACTTTTTTGAAGTGATTTTTTTGGAAGATGTTATTGACTTTTTGCGTGATATGGATAACAAACATTCTACAAAAATTATCTACAATATACGTAAGGCGCAAACACAACACGACCCAGAACTTTTTAAAAAATTAAATGACGATATTTGGGAATTTAGAACACTTTATCAAGGAATACAATATCGTTTACTCGCATTTTGGGACAAATCAGATAATCAAAATACATTAGTCATTTCTACACACGGATTTATGAAGAAGCGAAGTAAAGTACCTGACAATGAAATCCAAAAAGCACAACAAATAAAATTAGATTATTTCATTGAAAAAGAAGAAATTAAAGAAATAGCTAACAAGGCATTGAAGCAGACTCACAAATCCCCTAAAAAATGAAAAAATATACGCTAAATGAAGTACAAGATGAGTTTTTAGGCATAATTGGTACGCCTGAAAGAGATATTTTTGAATATGAATTGCAGATGGATTTAATAGGTAAAGCTATTAAACAAACACGTAAGGAACGACACTTAACGCAAGAAGAATTAGGCAAACTTATTGGCGTACAAAAATCCCAAATCTCGCGTCTTGAAAGTAACGCAAGCAATGTTACAATTGATACTTTAATGCGTGTTTTTAAGGCATTGAAAGCAAAAATTAAATTTCAAGTGGAACTACCCAATCTCAATATTAGTGTTGGGTAAAATAAATATCAATGAAAATATTAGAAAGTAAAATAGTTGAGTGGTTTTTGCGTTTGGCAATAAGTGCAGGCTTTTTGTCTGCGGTGGCAGACCGTTTGGGATATTATCCAAAAGCTATTTCAGTTTGGGGAAATTGGGAGAATTTTATTGCCTACACAAAAACGCTTAATCCTTACTTTTCAGATGGTTTAATACCTGTTTTGGGTTATACTGCAACCATTTTAGAAATCATCTTTGGTATCTTGCTTTTGATACCTTACAAAACTACGTGGGTAGCAAAAGGAAGCGGTTTTTTAGTATTATTGTTTGCTTTTGCTATGATAACATCTATTGGTTTTAAAGCCCCACTTGATTATTCTGTTTTTTGTGTGGCTGGTGCAGCTTTTGCTTTAAGTATTCTTACAAAAGAAAGCAAATGAGTTTAGATAAATATAATTTGGTTTCTGACGAGCATTTTATTCTTTTTGAGTTTGTTAGTGAAGGTTTGAAGGGTAAAATCAATAAATTAATACAGTTTGCATCTGCCAATTACCATAATATTTATAATTTAGGTTTTGGAGATAAAGACACTCAAACTGGAAAGGTTGATGATACAGTTGTCTCAAATAATGGAGATAGTGAAAAAGTCTTAGGCACAATAGTTGAGAGTTTGTATATGTTTACTGACGAGTACCCTGATGCACTTGTTTATGCAGTAGGAACTACAAAAAGCAGGACTAGACTATATCAAATTGGAATTAGTAAATTTATAGCGAAAGCACAAGAAGATTTTATTATTTATGGTCAAATAGGTACTGAATGGTATTTATTTGAGAAAAATACAAATTATGAGGCATTTTTAGTTAAACGAATAAAAAAATGAAAAATAAACCAAAAAGAAATGTTCGTGTTGATAAATCACTCAATAAGTACGAAAATACAATTTTCTTTCCAGAAAAATTGGAAAAAACTAACCAAATGCTTAAAAATATTGGTTTGCCAAAAGGAATAATAGCGCAATAACAATAAATTATAAATTATTAAATTTCTAATATGTTCATTGCCAACCTTTTATATGATGTAGTTTTTAAGTGACTGATGAAAAATAACAAAAAGTAAAGTTAAAAAATAAATAAAATAATCTTTGATATTTGATAAAAAATACATCATACATCAAATATCACACATCACACATCAAAGAAAAATGTCTTCTATTCCAGTTAAAAAAGTAAGTTTTAATACTGCCATTGCCGTTGTGGTTGCCAATATGATTGGTGCAGGCGTTTTCACAAGTTTGGGCTACCAGACAATTGTCAAAATTACAGAAAATGGAACTATTATTGTCAACTCCATTTTCCCACTCTTAATGCTTTGGATTGTGGGCGGCGTTATTGCGCTTTGCGGTGCGCTTAATTACGGAGAATTAGCGGCACTTATGCCCCGTTCTGGTGGAGAATACAACTTTTTATCTCGCATTTATCACCCACTCGTGGGCTTTGTTTCTGGCTGGATTTCTGCAACTGTTGGCTTTGCTGCACCTGTAGCACTTGCTGCGGTAGCTTTGGGGCGTTATGCAAGTGCTATTATTCCTATAAATCCGCTGATTATTTCTATTTCTGTGGTTGTTTTGGTAACGCTTGTGCACGCCACAGACACACGCACAGGAGGTATTTTCCAGCGTTATTCAACGGCAATAAAAGTGATTTTGATATTGTTTTTGATATTTTCAGGGCTGATTTTTACGGCAGAACCTGTGCCTATTTCTGTTTTGCCAAAAGAGGGTGATATGAGTTTGATATTTTTTGGGGGATTTGCGACAAATTTAGCATATGTTTCTTTTGCGTATTCTGGTTGGAATGCTTCTGCTTACTTGGCTAATGAAATAGAAAATCCTAAGGTAAATGTGCCTAAATCTTTGTTTTTGGGGACTTTGTCGGTGATGCTGATTTATGTTTTGCTGACTTTTGTGTTTTTATATACTGTTCCTGTGAGCGAGCTTGCAGCTGGACAGGCGGCTGATTTTTCAAAACCTTTGGAGGTTGGGCATTTGTCGGCTGAAAAAATATTTGGCAAAAGTGGTGGCAATTTAATGGCAGGAATGATTGCGTTGTTGCTTATTTCGTCTATTAGTGCTATGGTTTTTGCAGGTCCTCGTGTTACGCAAATGATTGGTGAAGATTTCCCTTTGCTCAAAAAATTCGCCACAACTAACGAAAAAGGTGTTCCTGTAATTGCTATTATGGTGCAGGCTATTATTTCTATTGCTTTGATTTTGACTGCTTCTTTTGATACGGTGCTAAAAGCTATGGCATTTGTGTTGGATATTTTCACGTTTTTGGCGGTTTTGGGGGTTATTATTTTGCGTATTAAGCAACCAAATGCAGAAAGAAGTTACAAAGCGTGGGGCTACCCTATCACAACGCTTATTTTCCTTGTTTCTATTGCGTGGGTGATGTATTTTCTGTTTATGAAAGA
>JAYVGJ010000271.1:0-7215 GCA_043772375.1 Raineyaceae bacterium
TATGGAAAATAGGCGGGACAATTCAGTGTATTAAAATAAATTATAAAATAAAAAACATATATACTTTTTAAGATTGAAAACTGTCCATAGTATTGAGAATTAAAACAAAGGAGAATTTTATTAACACTACTAACAGGAATACCTGTTAGTTTAGGGCTTATACATTTGTCAATATCTTCCTTTATTTTTTTTACAATTCCTTTTTTTGCTTTAGTGGTAAATTCCACATATTGCAAATTTCCATTGGCTAGTCTAAAAAATGTATCTGGCGTACCTTTTACAGTTTTTTGTTTTCCTATCTGAGAGCCTGTTCTATTAAAACTTGTAAAAGCACCTTCTCTTAGATTAAGATACATATCACACAAGTTTTGAAATGCCGCACTATCTATTGTGTCTAATTTTTGCTCTATTATTTGTATTCTTCCTGTCTTCATTTTGATTTGTTTATTTAAAACAAATATAGTCATTTATTTTATATTTTCACAAATTATTTCATATATTTTCTCAAAAAAATTATAAGTTATTCCCGCCAGTCCACAGACACGAGTTTAGACATCAAATTAGTAATTATCAACAAATAAAAAAGCGTTCTTATTAGCTTGTACAAGCTAATAAGAACGCTTTTTTATTTAAAAGTGGTATTTTGTGTTATGAGATTTTTACTTTTTTTTCTTGTCCAAATCAACCTGTAAGGCTTTTATTTGCTCAAAAGATTGATTTAAACACAAAAATATATGAGAAATACTCTGTGTAAGGCCAGTATTTAAATAACTTGATTTTTTAGTTCTTCCAGTAACTTAATAATTAAAGTTTTAAATTCGTACCTCGTACTTCAAACTTCACACCTAAAAAGGCTCTAATCTAAAATAGGTTTATTTTGATAGAAATCAAGCACTTTTATTCTAAAAACATATTCATATTTTGAGCGGATAAGGTCGGTTTTTGCTCTATCTACGTTGATTTTGGCAAGATTATAATCTACAGAATTTGTGGCTCCTACGTTAAAACGTGTTTGCGTAACTTTAAACGCATTTTCCAAAGATTCTACCTGTGATTTTCGTGCCTCAAATGAACTTGCAGCCGCTTTCATATCATTATAAGATTGTTCTATTGTTTGGCGGAGCTGAATTTTGGTATTTTGAGAAATAAAATCATTGTTTTGTTCTGTAATTCTTGCTTGTCTGATGCTGTTTTTCACTCGTCCAGCGGTATAAATAGGAATAGTAAGATTGAGAGAAAAAGACGACCCCAAATTAAAATCCAACTGATTAAAAAATAAATTATCTTGTTGTGTAAAGTTGGCAGATGCACGGTAAACAGTAACGGGAGTAGTAAGCGTGGCATCTGTAAAGCCTATTACAGAGGGTGTCGTAGTAAAACCGTCTCCAATTACAAACCTTTGTCTTGGTGCAGCACTAGAAAAAAAAGTATTTATACCTCCAGAAAGTGTCAAAGTAGGCATTTTTGCACCTTTTGCAATATCTATAGAAATACGGCTACTTTTTGTACGTAAATCAGCACTTTGTATGCTAAACTGATTTTTTTCTGCTATTAGATAAATTTCATTGGAACTTTTGCCCAAATTATCATTTTTAATGGTTTCTATACTGATTTTTTCTACCTGAAAATTTTCCACGAGTGGCATATTCATAAATTGCATAAGTTGCAATTTGGAAAAACTCACTTGATTCTGCGCCGTAATCACCGCAACTTGGTCGCTGGCAAGTTGTGCCCTAAGCGTGATTATTTGTGCTTCTGCAACTGTTCCTGCCTTCAAAAGTTTCTCTGTACGTTCTATTTGGCTACTATCTACTTTTAGTTGCGCTCTAGCAGCCTCCAAAAGTTCTTGTGAAAGAAGCACCTGCAAGTACGCATTAGCAATATTGAGGGAAATATTGCGCTTAATCTGTTCTACATCAAGCTGATTAGCTTTGTAGTTCATTTCGTTTTGTTTGATAATATTGGTTTGTTGAAAACCATTAAAAAGCGTAACCTGCGCATTTATTCCAAAATTATTGGAAAAAACCTGCTGCGTAACGAGTTGGTTGGTAAAGGGGTCTGTAGAACGCCCAGTACGGAAAGTTTCACTAGCAGTACCATTTACGCTTGGCATACGGCTTTCTTTTGAGGCAGAGTAAGTGCTTGAAGAGCTTTGTACTAGGAGTTCTTGTTGTTTTATGCTGATATTATTTTGTATGCCAAACTCTACGGCTCGTTTCAAAGACCAAGTTTCTTGTGCTTTGAGTGGAGAAATGGCGCAAACAGTTGCCACAAAAATAAATATAGAGAAAAGTTGCTTAAAATATTGTTTTGATTTCATAACAAATAATTGTGAATTTTAAATTGTGAAGGGTGAATTGAATACAAATTATTGGTAATCAATATATTACAATTTTATGAGAAGTAGAATAATTTTTAGAAATTAGATTTATTGCCCTAAAACGTATTTTTTTGATTTTTTGTATATTTTTCAACAAAAAACTAGAAAAAATCAGAAAAAACTTATCTTCTATGTCTTCTGTGTGTCTATGTGGTAAAAAAAACAAAAAAAATAGCTATTTTCTTAAATTTTAGTAGTAATTTTGTGTAATAGTGGACGTTTTGTATTAACTCACAACTCACAATTTACAACTCAAAATTACTTTTCTATGAAAATCAATTTTTTATCAATTACTATTTTATATTTTTCTTTGTTTTTGAGCTTTCAAACTGCTTTTTCTCAAAAAACAGAAAAAAAATCTTTGGAAAGCGTCAGCCCAGTTTACAATGATTTGCGTATTTCTAACACAAAAATATTTTTAACCATAAAAGACAAAGACAATGTTACGCCTTTGAGGGCGCAAATAAAGGTGCGTGACGTAATGAAAAGTACGGAAATTGCCAATCAAAAAGCAAGCACAGAAGGCAAATTTGAAACAGAACTTGCCAACGACAAACTTTTTAATTTCTCGTTTTCTATGGACAAATACGAAGACACGCTCATTACCATTGAT
The DNA here is from genome assembly GCA_043772375.1 of Raineyaceae bacterium. Taxonomy (GTDB): domain Bacteria; phylum Bacteroidota; class Bacteroidia; order Cytophagales; family Thermonemataceae; genus JANYGM01. Next base: position 2,994 of record JAYVGJ010000271.1, read on the forward strand.
TTAGCTAAAGAAAATATGGGAGAATTAGAAAAACTTATCCTCCTACAACCAAAAACAATAGTTTATGAGTTGAATATTTCTGATATGGAAACAGGGGAGGGCTTGCCTTTTGGGCTGACGCTCACCAACCGTGACCGCAATGAAACCATACAAATTGACCCAAAAGATGGGCAAAATGGCAAATATAAAGTAAAAATTAGAGAAGATGAAACCTACGAATTGGAGGTAAAAAACCCAAAAGAGTATATTTTTTATGCCAATACTATTTCTTCAAAAGATAAAAATAAAAAACTGGCTATCAAAATTCATACGCTTTCTGTGGGCGCAAAAATCCCACTTTATAATATTTCTTTTGAATCAAAAAAATGGGATTTGAACTATAACTCTTCTCGTGAACTTAACAGAATTGTTAAACTTTTAGTAGATAATCCTCAAGTAAAAATTGAGATTGCAGCCCATTCAGACAGTAAAGGCGTAGCAAGTGCTAATATGGAACTTTCCAAAAAACGTGCTAATTCGGTACTTGTTTACCTTAAAACTAAGAAAATTCCTATAGCCCGCTTTGTTTGCAAAGGCTACGGACAAACAAAGCCCGTAACTTCTAATGATACAGAAGAAGGACGTGCCAAAAATAGGCGTTTTGAGCTGGTGGTGCTTAGTACGAATACGAAGTAATTTTTTTAAGCACTAAGAACACAGAGAAAACACTAAGTAGGCACTAAGAAATACAAAAACATCATTATGGCAACTAGAAACCAATATTTCCCACAAACAATATATCATCTAGGGGAAACACTCAAAGAAAAATTAGAGGAGATGCAAATGAGTCAAGTAGAATTTCCCACACGTACAGGAATATCCCAGCAAATCATTTTTAGCATTATCAATACCAAAAGTGCTATTACTGCTGAAATAGCTGCACTCTTTGAAGGTGTCTTGCAAATCCCTGCTCATTTCTGGAAAAATAGTCAACGAAGTTATGACGAATGTCTTGCAAGAAATAATGAAAATAAAAAGAACAACAAAAATATCAAACAAATCAGAAAGAAGGCAATTTTAATATTAGATGAAGACAAGCATTAAACAAGTTTTTGAAAGCAACGCTTTTGACACAGATTTTACCGTAAACGGTTGGGTAAGAAACAGACGAATTAACAAGAATTTAGCCTTTATTTCTCTCAATGATGGCTCTTGCGCCGCTAATTTGCAGATTGTCGTAGATTTTGACAAAATCCCTGAAGAAAACATCAAAGGAATTGGCACTGGTGCGTGTTTGCGCATACAAGGAACACTCGTAAAATCAGTAGGACAAGGGCAAGACAGAGATATTGCTGCAAAAGAAGTACATATTTATGGCTTGGCAGACGGTGAAACCTATCCTTTGCAACCTCGCAAACACTCATTAGAATTTATACGTGAAAATGCCCATTTGCGCTCACGTACAACGGTTTTTAGCTCTGTTTTTAGAGTGAGGCACGCTTTGGCGTATGCTGTCCACAAATATTTCAACGACAAAGGGTTTTATTATATCAATGCGCCCATTATCACGGCTTCTGATGCAGAAGGTGCAGGGGAAATGTTTCGTGTAACCACGCTAGACATCAATAAACCAGAAAGAAATGAAGATGGAAGCGTTAATTTCAAAGAAGATTTTTTTGGAAAAGCAACCCATTTGACCGTTTCTGGGCAACTGGAAGGAGAGCTTATGGCGTTGGGGCTTGGAAATATTTACACCTTTGGACCAACTTTTAGGGCTGAAAACTCTAATACAACACGCCATTTGGCAGAATTTTGGATGATTGAGCCTGAAATGGCGTTTTTTGAGCTAGAAGATAATATGGCACTTGCAGAGGATTTTATGAAATATGTCATAAAATACGCTGTAGATAATTGTGATGCAGATTTGCAAATTTTGCAAGAACGTCTTTTGGAGGAAGAAAAAGCCAAAAAAGAGGACGAGAGAAGTCCTATGCCACTTTTGGAGAAACTTAATTTTGTGGTAAATAATGATTTTGAGAAGATAACCTACACTGAGGCAATAGAAATTTTGCTTAATTCTAATCATTATAAGAAGAAAAAATTTAAGTATGATGTCAAATGGGGTATTGATTTGCAGTCTGAACACGAGCGTTTTTTGGTGGAAAAACACTTCAAAAAACCTGTGATTATCACCAATTATCCAAAAGATATTAAGGCTTTTTATATGAAACAAAATGACGACAATAAGACTGTACGTGCAATGGACGTGCTTTTTCCTGGAATTGGAGAGATTATTGGCGGCTCACAACGAGAGGAAATTTTGGAAAAATTAGAAACTCGTATGAAAGAAATGAATATTCCGACAGATGAAATGTGGTGGTATTTGGATACTCGTCGCTTCGGAACTGCGCCTCATAGTGGTTTTGGGCTTGGTTTTGAGCGTTTGGTGCTGTTTGTGTCAGGTATGACCAATATTAGAGATGTGATACCGTTCCCACGTTCTCCAAAAAATGCTGATTTTTAGGAAATTGTAAATTATAAATGCTATTTAAGCAAAATAAACGTCAAATATGCTTTAAAAAGTATTTGACGTTTGTTTTTGTAAAATCTATCAAAAAAACATTACTATGAACAAATCCTTACTTTTACTTATTTTGTTACTTCTTTCTGCTAATTTATTTGCACAAAAACCCACAAAATCACTTTTAGAAAGCAACAGAAACTCGTATTATGCCTACATATAGGCTTACAGATGTGCAGAAAAAACTCCTTTCAAAAATTCATTTGAAAGGAGTTTTTGTATAATTTTATCTACCTAATTCCTAGCAAATCTTGCAAGCTATCTGGTTGCAAGCCTTCAAATTCCTTTTGCAAGACCTTTATATAAATCCAGTTTACTTGCGTTATTTCTGTGGCTACCTCACACCAGCGCAAAGCAGCCCTATCTTTCATAGCTACTTCTATATCCTCTCTACCTTTCGTTTCTATCAAATAATGTATTTTATCTGTATCCACGACAACAAAATCAGGGAAATAATTACGGATATTGGCTAATGTGTCTGTATATTGAACGCAAAAACCAAATTGCATAGGTAACTTTGCAAAAGATTGTACATCTTTTGATTTTTCTAAGAATTTTGCAAAATCATATTCAAAATCATTATCACTTTCAACATAGTTAAATACCGTTTTTTTGGCTTCTAAAAGCTTTTTGGAAGAAAAATAAGGTTTGTTTGTAGAAAGTAATTTTTGTATATTAAGTAGTTGAGGTACAGGAATTTCCGTTATTTTCTCTCGTAATCTTTTCTCAAATTCTTTCATTACTACATAACTTGCTACGTTGCTTTGCATAGCCTTGATTACCTGAACATCTTTTAAATCTATCTTTTTTCCAAACGCTTTTTTCTCAAAAAACTCACGTACTTTGGGAGCTAAAATACTAAATTGAGAAGGCAGTTTTACATTATGCATAATCATTTTGGCATAATAACTAATAATTTCCTCCGCACTTTGGACTGCAGGCAACTGATAAATACGTTCAAAAAGTTTTTCATTAGAAATAATATCTACGCCTTCATAAATAAAAGATTTTACATCTTCCATATCTTTTTCTTTCAGAGGCAACGGATTAGTATTAAATTCCATTACATCAATAGCATTTATTTCGTCTGAAAGACTTTTTTTTCTGCTAATGAGTGGCGTAATTTCAGGAATACCAATATCAAAATTGATTTTTTCTGGCATTGGTTGAATAACATTTATTTTCAGTTTGTCTGTACCAATTTGGAAAGTATCAAAATCTAAACCTTCCAACTGCTCCAACTCCTCAACAAAATTCATAAAGCCTTTATTTCCAATAACATCAACTCTTTCAACGAAATTATCTTGCCCTCTAAACATCAAACGCAAACCTCGCCCAATGGCTTGTTCTGGTAAAATATTGGATTTTGCCGAAAATGGGCGCAAACCCAACACAACCGTTACGTTTTTTACGTCCCAACCCTCACGCAACATCAAAACAGAAACAACCGCATTTACAGGACTTTCGTCTTTATCCACATCACGAGCTATTTGGCGTGCCTCATCTAAGGTGTTTTTGCTTATATCTCCGCTTCTGTCTGTATGAATGACAAAAGTTTTATCTCCTCCAAAATCTTCTGGATATTTCACACGCAAATAGTCTCCTATATCATTTGCTTCTGCCGTATCATTCATCATAATAAAAAGTAAGGGCTTTTTATTA
>JAYVGJ010000272.1:0-1629 GCA_043772375.1 Raineyaceae bacterium
TTAAGTGAGTTTGAGAACACAAAGTTACTATATTATTGCGCTGTTTCATAGAATATTTAGTTTTTTACCATAAACTCAAAAACTGTGTACGGTAGCAAACTTTTTAGTTAAATCAAAACTAATTACACAAAATTACTTAAATTTACAGAATAACTATGCTAATTAGTAACTTATAAAAATAAAATAAATGTATTATAAAGGGGATATTACTGATGCTGCTATTAGCTTGATTATTGAGCAATTGGAAACTTGCCTAGACCAAGAGCAAGCTCCTACACGTGTACGCAAAAAAATTATTTATATGATTATAGAATGTTTGCAAAATATTTATAATTATTTTAAAGATAAGCCCTACCAAAAAGTTCTTAATGATGAGAGTTGCTTAGATATTGAAAATGATGCGTATAGCTACACTATCAATGCAAGTAATTATGTAACTGACGAAAGCTCTCAAAATATTATCAAAAAAATTGAATATATCAATTCCCTTTCAGTAGAAGAACTGCACCAATTGTATTTAAAGGTACTTTCTAGTCAGCAAGTTTCTGCTTCTGGGGGTGCAGGTTTAGGGCTTATTGATATTGCACGCAAATCTGGCACAAAATTATCTTACCTTTTAGCTCCTAATGCTAACGGAGATATTTATTTTACACTAAAAATTAGTATTTTAAATAATTAGACAATAATGACAAATTTAATAGTAGAAAAAACTGCACGAACACCACATATCTCTTTTGATAGCGCAAAATCTATACTCAACGTACAAGGGCGTTCTATTCCAGAAAATTCTTTGCAGTTTTATGGCGTTTTATTCAAATGGGCAGATAATTTTTATCAGGATACGGCAGAACACCAAAACCTGGAAGTTGTTTTCAAATTAGAATATTTTAATACAAGCTCTTCTAAATGTATTCTGGATTTCTTGAGAAAGTTAGAAAATCTAAAAAAAATGGGTGTAAAAGTAAAAGTATATTGGTTTTATGATGTGAGAGATGAAGATATGCAAGAAGTAGGGCAAGATTTTAAAGATATCCTTGATTTAGAGATTGAACTTTTGCCAAATACTGAAAAACCCTAAAATCATAGTAGAAATATGTTAGAAAATAATAATAATAGTAATACTAGGATTTTAGCCTTAGATTACGGACAAAAACGCATTGGCATTGCCGTTACTGACCCTCTCAAAATCCTTGCCTCGCCGCTAGAAACAGTCAATACATTGAAAATTTTTGAATTTCTCAAAAAATATACTGAAACGGAAACCATAGAGGCATTTGTGGTAGGAATGCCAAAAAATTTGGATAACACAGACACCAACAATACGCCACACGTAAAAGGTTTTGTGAAAGCACTAACAAAGTTATTTCCTACTATTCCCATTCATTTGGAAGATGAGCGTTTCACCTCAAAAATGGCTTTAGCTGCTATGATAGCCGCAGGTACAACCAAAAAACAACGTCAAATCAAAGGAAATATTGATAAAATTAGTGCCGTTATTATCTTAGAATCTTTTTTAAGTAAGTACTTTTGATAGGGCTTCCGCATCTAATTTAAGGCTTTTTGATGAAAATAACGATATTATGGAAATATTTAATTTATCAGATATAACATTGCAAGAGTTCACAATTA